>JAZSGD010000254.1:0-10384 GCA_045532555.1 Eubacteriales bacterium
ACGGGCGACGGTATGCAGAGCGAGCTTTTAGCGCCCGAGTGGAGTCGCAAAAAGACCGTAGTTATAAATAATATTGATAAAAAGATGTTCTCCGAGGATCTTTGGCAAGGGAAATTCTTTGACGATAAATAACGGAAAATGCCGTCAGGATGCCGAAACGATTGTTTAGTATCCACAAAAAATATTGATTTTTTTGATTGAAAATGTCAATTTACAAAAAATGGCTTTGGTGGTAAAATGAAAGGTAGGACGATGATCGTCTGACAGCTTTTTAGGAGGTTCTAACTATGAAAAAGTTTTTATCGTTACTGTTGGCAGTTGCTATGATCGTTTCGACCCTCATTATCGTCTCTCTCCCCGCATCTGCGGTCGAGGGTGATTGGATGGTATACTCCCGTAAGGAGCAGTACCGCGAAGATTATGAGGACGATGAGTACGTAAGCGTTATGGGATATGAATATACGAACGAGGGATTCCATACTACCTCTCCTACGTTCTTTGAGGGTCAGAGTCCCAGAGGAGGTCTTCAGACCAGAAGCTCTTACGACATAAAGGAAGGCGTATATATGCTTATCCGTGTGGATGAGTTTTCTTATGACGCGCCCGATAAGTGGATCAACCTCAATATCTGGAGCGAGCCTATGGTCGAGCTTGCGAGCAAGGACGCTGAAAGAGACGGCTTTGGCGTGCAGACCATTATGAGATGTGACAATAGTGGAAAATTTGCTCAGCTTGAGTGGTATATCGAAGGATTTACTCAGGTTTCTGTAGTTCCTTTCGCTTTCAACGACGTTGAAATGTATGACGAGGAGGGCAGAGCTCTCTTTGAGCTTGTTGTTACTTATGAGAACAATTCGTTTGCTCTTACCATTAACGGAGTTGCGGCTCCTCAAGGCGTTATTGATTATATGAACGAGACCTTCGTTGATATGGAAGCGTATCTCGGTATGGCATTCTTCCACACCAAGACTCTTGGTAAGGCGAGCTTTACCGTTCTCAAGTACGGTACTTCGCAGGAGACTGCTTTAACACCTTCGGGTGATGACCGCGAGGATCCTACCAACTACTCTCTTGAAATTGCTGAAATTGCTGATCCTTCTACTGTTGAGGATGGCAAGCCTGCAATTCTCATCAATGGAAGTAAGGAAGCTTCGGACTCTTATACAACCGCAGGAAAGAGCGCTACCGGTAATTCGATCCTCAACGAAGATAACTCGGTTACTTATATCGCGAGCAGCTCGAGTGTGAGTGTGGTCTATAAGCCTAAAAATGAAGTATCTTATTCGATAGAAGATTTCCCCGTAGTTATGATGCTCGTCAGAAATCTTTGCACTTGCGGTGAGGAGGATGGAAAATGTATCGCATGCGAGGAGGTCACTTTGTATCTGGCTACCGGTGAATTCAATAGCCCCGACGGAGAGCACTGCACCTCCTTCTATACTTGCTGGGATCCCATTGAAATAGACGGTGAGTCGTATTTGTATTTCTATATTGATATGAGCGATGATTTTGCTCCTTGGGAAGCAAAGGGAAGAGTAAACAATATTCGTGTTGATTTCCAAAACATTGATTACACGACTCCCGGTCTTAACCAGTTTGACGTTTGCTTCGTAGGTGTCTTCAGAGATTTAGAGGATGCAGAGGGATACGTTTACGATTATCTTGGCGTAGAGAAGCCTGTTGAGACTGAAGAAAGCTCTACCGAGGAGGCGACTACCGTTGCGTCCGAGGGAGCAACTTCGACCCCCGAAGGAACCACCGTTGCACCCGAAGGAACTACTGCTGCACCCGAAGGAACTGCTGCAGCTCCCGAAGGAACTACTGCAGCTCCTGCCGATAATGATGATGGGCGCAGAGGAGGTTGTGGAAGCGTAGTCGGCTTTGGTGCTATTGTTATGGTTGCAACCGTAGGTGCGGTTGGATTTGTTACGTTCAAGAAAAAAGAAGATTGACCGATTTAACCGTTGAACAATGATAAAGGCAGTCGTGCTTTTTGCACGACTGCCTTTGCTGTTGATGCTTTATTATTAGTCAATAGTGACAAATAAATAGTTATTTTTTGTTAAGAATGCTAATTTACAATCGGCGCGAGCTTATGGTAAAATTATCTTATGGGAAGACTCCCAAAAACAATCAAGGAGATATTGTTATGAAAAAAATTATTTCGGCGCTTTTGAGTGTTGCGATGATCCTCTCGCTTATGGCGGCTATCTGTATTCCCGCATCGGCGGTTGAGGGTGACTGGATAGCGTACTCGAACGCGGGTGAATATCGCGAGAATTTCGAGGGCGACCTTTCCAGCGTTATCGGCTACGAATACACCCCCGAGGGATTGACGATCATTCCTGCAGATTGGAAGGATTTCAACGTTTCGGGCGGCTTACAGACCAAGACCAAGTACGACGTCAAGGAAGGCATTTATATGCTCGTCCGTATCGATGATTTTGCGTGGGATGCAGGCGACAAGTGGTTTAATATAAACCTTTGGAGCGACGAAATGGTACAGCCCGGAAATGCTGACCCCAGATACGGTGAGGGTGTTCAGACCCTTGTAAGAACCGATGAAAACGGTAATATCCATACGCTTTGGTGGCACGTTGGTCCTTGGGACAACGGCACTCAGTCCTCTACTCAGGGAACGTCTCCCAAGGATGAGAACGGCAAGCTCCTTCTTGAATTTACGGTTACCTGGGACGGAACCACCTTTGCCGCGAATATCAACGGCTGGGAGGCGCCCGCAAACGTAATTAAGTATATGAACGAAACATACGCCGATATGGATGCCTTCGTTGGCTTCAACTTTATGGCGGGTAAGAAGGATGACAATGCGCAGATGACTATCCTCAAGTTCGGCACGGACAAGGAAAGCGCAATCGTTCCTTCGGGAGACGACCGTCAGGAGCCCGTTAACTATTATTCCGAAATTGCGGAGATCGCTTCTCCCGATACCGTAGAGCCGGGTCAGCCTGCAGTATTGCTCAACGGAAGCAGAGAGTTCTCCGATGCAAAGTCCAATACGGGTATCAGTGGAAATATATACAGAACCCGTAACGATGACGACTGGTCGGTCACCTATCTTGCTGCCAACTCCATTATTAACGCTTCCTACACCGTTGCTAACGCCGTATCGTACGATATTCAGGATTTCCCCCTTGCCGTGGTGCTTGTGAGAAATTACTGCTCGTGTGAGGAAGAGAACGGCGAGGTTATCTGCTACGCCTGTGAGACGGTGTGGGCATATATTATGACGGGAGAATTCTCAAGCGCGGATGACGATCACAGAGTTCAGCTTGAGACTTGCTACGAGCCGATCGTAGACGAGGAGGGAAATTCGTATCTGTATTTCTTCGTAAATATGTCGGGCGAGGACGCTCCTTGGGATGCTGAGGGCAGAATTCACGGTATGCGTGCTGATTTCTACGATATTTATTACAATCAGCCCGGAAGAAACACTCTTGACGTATGCTTTATGGCGTTCTTCAGAAATCTTGACGATGCAGAGGCTTATATTTACGATTACATTGGTGTTGAAATGACCGAGGATACTACTGAAGAAATCACCGAGGAGGGTACCGAGGAGAGTACCGAAGAGAGTACCGAAGAGCGCAACGAGGGCACTACTGAAGAAACAACCGAAAAGACCACAGCTAAGGCTGAGGGAACGACTACAGCCGGCGAAGAACAGACCACTGCTGCTCCTGCCGACAATGATGACAAACGCAGAGGCGGATGCGGAAGCGTAGTTGGATTCGGCGCAGTTGCGATCGTTGCGGTTACTGCTGTTGCAGGATGTGTTTCTTTCAGAAAGAAGAAAGAATGATTAAATTTGGTTTGAATCGGAGCTTTAAAATGATCTGATTCGAAAGTCAAGAGGCTGTTACACGAACGTGTGACAGCCTCTTTTTTAGGCGAGCATTGTATGCGTAACATAGGGTTGATGACACCACTTTTCGTTTGTCAATACTAACAAAAATAAAATGCTGAATTTGTGAATAATGCGAATTTACTTTATTTGTTTTTCGTGATAAAATATATATAACAAAAGATTGGAGATTTGTCTTTTGCACAAAAATATTTTTTATTTAAGGAGAAAAAAGATGAAAAAGTTTCTTTCTATCTTGCTTACTCTTGCAATGATGCTCTCTCTTATCATCGTTGCTACGCTTCCCACGGCTGCAATCGACGGCGAATGGACCGTTGTTGCTCAGGGAAAGCAGGAAGCTGAACAGATCGCAGAAGGTTCCTACTCCTCCGTTGCAGGATATCACTACGACAGTGAAGGTTTCCACCTTGACGCTGCTAATTGGGCATACCAAACTCCTTGGGCACGTTTCGTTTCCAAGCAGAAGGTTGACCTTAAGGAAGGCGTTTACATGGAGATCAGAATCGACGAGTTCAACTACAGCAAGGGTATTGACTCTTGGTTCAACGTTATGTTTACGGATGAGCAGGTATTTACTCCCGGTGAGGCTACTTGGGGTGATGCTTCTCAGAACCTTATTCGTCCCGGTAACTATAACGGAACTACTTACTCTCAGGTAGCTTGGTACACCGGTCCGTTTAATTTTGCGACCTTTACTGAAGATCTCGTTGGTGACGTCAGAGAAGAAGATCACTACTTCACCGTAGCTCTTTCTTGGGATGAGGCTAACAGCACCTTCGCGTACACTATCAACGGCATATCTGCTCCCGAATCCGTTATCACTTACCTCAACGAAAAGTGGGGCGGCGATGAGAGCGAGGCTTACGTTGGATTCTGCTTCCAGCACAGTGTAAAGGGTGAGGGTATCAGCTGTACTCTTCTCAAGTACGGTACCAGCGCTGAAACCGCGCAGACTCCCGCAGGTGATGACTATGCAGATCCTATTGATAACTCTGCCAACCATGTAACTGCTCCCATTGAGGAGAATCCTTCGTTCGATCCCGGTCAGCCCGGTATCTTTATGAACGGTGACTTTGGTTCTGATATCAAGGACATTCCCGGCTCTGCTTCCGGTGAGACCCTCAGCGTAAACGAAGACGGTTCTATGAATGTTGTTGCAGCAAACAAGTCCTCAAGTACGGGTGTGTGGACCGTTAGAAACTCTGTTTCTTATGATATTGCTGACCTTCCCATAGCTATGATCGTTACCAGAAACCTCTGCACATGTTCCGAGGACGATAAGGATGAGGGTCGTTGCGGCGCTTACGAGTCTAGCAATGTTTATATTATGGCCGGCGAACAGCTTAATCCTGAAGCGAACTGTATGACTACCGCTACGGTTTCTTGGGATGCATATTACATTGGCGAGGACAGCTACCTCTCCATTATGGTTGATACATCCGACATGGAAGAGATATTCTCCGGAAGAATCAACGCGGTTCGTTTCGATATCTCTAACATTATTACTGATGTTCCCGGTGCTAACGTATTCGACGTTTGCTTCGTTGCATTCTTCGCATCTGAGGATGATGCTAACGCTTACTTCGAGAACTATCTCACCAGCCTTGGTTGGGAAGATCCCGATGCAGATGAGGAGACCACTACCGATGCTCCCGCAGGTGATGATACCACTGTAGGTGGCGGTGAAGACGTCACTAATGCTCCTGCGGGTGATGACACCACTAAGGCTCCTGAAGGTGATGACACCACTAATGCTCCTGCAGGTGATGACACCACTAAGGCTCCTGAAGGCGATAAGAAGCCCGAAGGAACAACTGCTGCTGACGATAAAGATGGCGACAGCAAGGGCGGCTGCGGAAGCGTAGTTGGCTTTGGCGCTATCGCAATCGTTGCAGTTGCATCCGTTGCTGGTTTCGTTTCCTTCAAGAAAAAGGAAGACTAATTAAGGATACATAACGGATTCAAAATCTCACTTATAATCCGTTCCTGACTTTAAGGGGCTGTCACACATTTGTGTGACAGCCCCTTTGTTATATTTCATTGTCAGTATTAACAAAAATAAAACTTTCAATTTGTTGATAATGTGAATTTACTTTGCTCATATTTCGTGATAAAATTAAAGTATAGAATTCGTGCTTTGCGAAAAATAATTATCAAGGAGAAAAGATATGAAAAAGTTTATTTCTATGCTTCTTGCTGCTGCGATGATCGTTTCGTTGCTCATTGTGGCGACGATACCAACGGCTGCAGTCGAGGGCGATTGGGTCGCTGTTGGCAGAGCAGACCAATATGACGGCAGTGCTCCCAAGAGTGATTATGAATCGGTTGCGGGATACTATTATGACGACGAGGGATTCCATCTGACTGCGGCGAACTGGGCAGGTCAGACCCCTTGGGCACGTTTTGTTTCTAAGGACAAGGTCGACCTTAAGGACGGCGTTTATATGGAGATAAGAATCGACGAATTTAACTTTGCTAACGGGCTCGATTCATGGTTTACCTTCATTTTCTGGGATAACATACACATGACACCCGGTGAAAAGGGTCACGGAAACGGTGTTTACAACCATATTCGTCCTACGGGTAACAATATTAATTTCTGGTATGCAGGAGATTGCGATCAGCAGAGCCAGACTAACCAGATCCCAAAGAAAACGGTTACTTACGGAAACGAGGAGAGGACTGTTTTCATTGCCGAAATCTCTTGGGATGCTGAAAACTCTACCTTTGCATATACTATTAATGGAGTTGCAGCGCCTTCGAGCGTTATCAAGTATATGAACGAAAAATGGGGCGGGGCAGACAGCCTTGCATACGTTGGATTTGCTTTACAGCACAGCGAGCTCAACGGCAAGGTGGCTTGTACTCTTCTTAAGTATGGTACAAGTGCAGATGATTGTGCAACTCCTACGGGAGATGACAGCGCTGAGCCTGAAGATTGGTCGTACAACTACGTGACTGCGCCTCTGGTTGAAGATCCCAACATTGCACCCGGTCAGCCTGCTATATTTATGAACGGCAACGTTGAAAATTCAAATATTAAGTCTGCGCCCATGTCAACTACGGGTGAGATTGTTTCTATCAACGATGACTACACGATCAGGATTGTTGCAGGTAATGCTTCTACGGGTACGGGTACGTGGACGGTTGAAAACGCTACGTCTTACGCGATCGAGGATTTTCCCGTAGCAATGATGGTAACGAGAAATCTTTGTACCTGCAAGGGGGATGATCTGATCGACGGCAAGTGTGGTGCATTTGAGACCGGAAACGTATATATTATGACCGGAGATAACGTTTCTCCCGGACCGAACTGTCAGATCTCTAACAGCGGAGTGTCGTGGGATTCTTATTACATCGGAGAGGACAGTTATTTGTCTTTTACGGTGAACGTTTCGGAACTTTCGGATTATACGGGACGCATTAACGGTGTTCGTTTTGATGCGCAGAACGTTGATATCACTACTCCCGGCGCTAACGTGTTTGACGTTTGCTTTATTGCGTTTTTCGCAAGTGAGGAGGACGCTGAGGCTTACTTTATGAGCTATATTGAGGGTCTCGGTTACGCTCCTGAGACTGAGTCGACAAGCGAGCAGACAACTGCGGAGCAGACAACCGCGGAACAGACAGAGGTTACTTCGTCGGTAGAAGAACAGCAGCAGACTACTTCTAAGGATGACGACCAGAGCACGACTGATGATCTCGTGCCCGAGCCTGCCGTTAAGAACGGTTGTGGTTCGGTCGTAGGATTTGGTTCGGTTGCAGTCGTTGCGGTTATATCGGTCGGTGGAGTTATTGCTTTCAAAAGGAAAGAAGACTAATAATATAAAGGGCTTTCACGCAAACGTGTGAAAGCCCTGTTTTTTTTATCTATAGCCGTGGGTTCTTATGTAGGTTAGCATAGCGTTATAGCCGTCTGCGTTGAGATGCAAGCCGTCGCCTGAATCGTATTTCGTGTTGAGATATCCTTTTGAGTTTTTAAGTACAGATGCAGTGTCGAGGTATCTTACGCCGTTTTGCTCGGCGAGATCTGCGATCCATTCGTTTGCGTGGTCAATCTTATCTGCGGTCACTCCCGAGGTGTTTTTTGCGTACTTTTCAGAAACGGGAAGGACGGACTGCAAAACTATTCTTGCGTTTGGTGAGGTGTCCTGTATCGAGGTTATGAGCTTTTGATAGTATGATTTGAAGTTTTCTTCGGTGCAGTAGGGAACTCCGTTATTTATACCCAAGGTTATTACTATATATTCGGGCTTTCTTTCTTCTATTGCGGACGCTATCGTCAGGAGGTTTCCGCCCTTTGAACAGACTACCGTTGCGGTGTCTATGTTATAATCAAGCGGAAGGTCACCGTTTTCTCCCGTCCAGACCTGATCGGTCTCGGTACCGTTTTTGAGGACTCCTGCGTTTATCATTTCCGCTATCGTTGAGTCGCCGACAAACACAATACTGTCTACGTAGTACTGCCCGTAGTCCGAGGTTTCCGCGAGCTTTATGCTGACGGGAGCTTCTTCTTCGTTTTTTACGAAAATATCGCTTCTAATTCCGCGAAAAAGCATCGTTATCAGCGAAACTACGCAGGCAACGGTCAATATGACGGTCGCGGTGATAAGTGCTTTCGTGGTTTTATTAAATCTTTTCTCCGACATTTTTCGATCTTATTTTAAAAATTGATTGGTGTAGGTGGATTTTTCTTTTTTATTCTTTTTGGAGATCGGTTTTGTGTTTGCGGTATTTTTGGAAGCATTCTTTTCGTTAGAAACACCTATTTTTAAGAGTTTTCTTGCTATGAGTGTGACAACGACGTAAATTATCGCGAATACAAGCGTGAAGATGACGGTTGTGGGAAAATTCGCGTTTCCGAGAGCCACAAAGAGCAAAAATCCGAGAATATAACAAGCCGCGTGTACCGCGCTTGCCGCCGTGCGGTTCATTACGTTTGCACGCAAAATGGCACTACCAAGTCCCATTATAAACGAGAAAAGGAGTATGAGAAGAAAGCGTTTCGTTTCTATGAGTGGGGCGGAGTCGCCCGGGAGAAGTGAGGCGATCATGATAAGCACGGATGTGATCGCAGTATAATAGACCGAGCCGAAAAAGAGTAGATCTTTTAAAAATTTCTTTATTTCCATAATAAAAATTCCTTGTGTGTAGTCTGTTACATTAATTTTATCATAATTTTGCCACTATTTCAAGCAGTTTTATAATTTATTTACAATCTTGGCGGATTTTGCGAGGAGAATGAATATTTTTTCAGTTTTTTGCATATTAATCGCTCTTTTACCTTGACATTTGCCCCATTTTTGTGTATAATATAAGTTGGATTATTTTCCGCGCGTGCGCGAGGGAGCGTAGCTTTTAGCGGATGGAAAATGAATTTTTATCAAGCCGTTTTTTCGGCGGACAGGAGTTTTTATATATGGCAAAGCTTACCAGACAAGAGGCAAGAGAGACACTTTTCGGTCTGCTTTTTGAGACCGAGTTCCACGATGGCAAGGAGCCTGCGGCTATTTACGATCTCGCTTGTGAGGACAGAGAAATCCCCAACGACAAGTACGTGCGCGAGAGCTTTTTTGGTATTCTCGCAAAGGCAAGCGTGCTTGACGCTGTGATCAGCAGATATGCGAAGGGCTGGAGAGCCGACAGACTCTCGAGAGTTTCGAGAACCGTTATCAGAATTGCGGTCTACGAGATGCTTTTTGTTGAGGATATTCCGATGAACGTTTCGATCAGCCAGGCGGTCTCGCTTGCACTGAAATACGGTGAGGACAAGGCGAAGCAGTTTGTCAACGGTGTGCTTTCGGGTGTATTCAAGGATATTGAGGCAAGTGGCGCTGAGGCGGTCATAGCTGAGGCGGTAAGCGGTATGCAGACCTCTGAGGCAGAGCTCTCGGAGGAGTCTGACGGCGCGGAAAATGCTTGATTCTAAACTGATCCTTGGGATCGACACAAGCAACTACACGACCTCGGCGGCTCTTTGCACGCTTGATGGTGACGTGGTTTTAAATCTTAAAAAATTACTTCCCGTTGCCGAGGGCGAACGGGGACTGAGGCAGAGCGACGCGCTTTTTGCACACACTAAAAATCTGCCTGTGATAATGGATGGAGTGAGGGAGTTTCTTGACCGTAATTATCCCGAGAGGGAGATAGTGGCGGTTGGATATTCAAAGACTCCGCGCGACGTTGAGGGCTCGTATATGCCTTGCTTTTTATCGGGCGTGGCGGCTGCTTACGCTGTGTCTGCGACGATCGGCTGCTCAAGCTTTGCTTTTTCGCATCAGAGCGGTCATATTATGGCGGCGCTTTACTCGGCAGGTCGGCTTGATCTTATTGAGAAAGGTGAGCGCTTTGCTGCGTTTCACGTCTCGGGCGGTACTACCGAGATATTGCTGGTTACTCCGAGGGCAGACGGCTTTGAGGTAGAACTGGTCGGCGGCACTGCCGATATAAACGCGGGACAGGCTATTGATCGCGCCGGTGTGATGATGGGGCTCGGGTTTC
>JAZSGD010000193.1:0-5568 GCA_045532555.1 Eubacteriales bacterium
GCCGCCTCGTCAAGCACCTCTTGTTCGGGAATAGACGCATTCGCCGAATTAGTGCCCGCCGCTTCCCTGCAATCGTGCCAGGGACGCAACACGGCACCCATCATTATATTCATCTCGCCGCCCGTGACCGTATACAGCTCCTCGGCATAGAGCAAGAAGTCGATGAGCTTTTCGTCAACGACCATTGGCTCCCCGCCCGCGTTCTTATTGAGCGTGCACAGGTTGACCACGCCGCTGTACTCGTGATAAATATCAAAAAGGCGATGGTATTCTTCAAGTATCTCTGAAACACCCTCGCAATTCTTTCCAAATTGCTCGTTCGTTTCCACTTTGTAGCTGTAAATATAGGAAACCGTGTCAAAGAAGGTGAAATAAACCATTCCCTTCGGTTCTGCCTTATTCGCAGTTTCAGGGCAGCCCGTCATAACGACGAGCAGCCCCAAAACCATAAATAGACAGAGTAGGGTTTTGATAAGCTTCAAAATTCCTATCTCCTGAATTATTTAATTATCTAGCGTTGTTAACAGCCTTTGCAACTACTGCCTTGATAGCGGTGATCTGGATAGAGCATCCTGCATCAAGAAGAGCCTGGTCAACAGCGATCTGGTGGCCGCCTGCTTCCTTGGTCTCAAGTGCAGCAACCTCAGCAGCGGTCTTACCAACTACGAACTTGGAGAATTCAGCGGACTGCTCGAACCACTCCTTGGTAACGCCGTTACCGTCGTTATCGATCTTAACAGGAGCCATACCGTACTCGCCCTTAAGCTCTCTCTTGGTTGCCTTGTAAGCCTTCTCAACGATCTCGCCTGCAGCATTTACAGTGATGTTGGGCTGGATAGCGTCGTTAAGAGCAGCAACGATCTTGCCGTCAACAACAACGGTTGCAGCGAAATCGGTGTACATCTTTACAGTGCCGTTTGCCTCTGCGGTAGCAGCGGTGGACTCAGCAGCGGTGGTGGTTGCAGCTACGCCGAGAGTGAACTCGGAAGCGGTCTTGAAGCTTACACCCTGCTCGTCCTTGCAAGCCTTTGCAACTGCAGCGATGAAATCAGTGATCTGGATGGTGCATCCAGCGGAAAGAAGAGCGTCATCCTTAGCGATAATGTAGCCGGAGCCTTCAACTACCTGAGTCTCAATAGCCTCAACTTCAGCAACGGTCTTGCCTACTACATAGTTCTCGAAAGCCTTAGCCTGGTCGTACCACTCCTTAACAACACCGTCCTTGTTCCAGTCCATGCTCTGACCGTACTTAGCCATGTTGTAATCGTCACCAAGCTCCATCTTGGTCTTGAAGGTCTTGTCAGCCTCAACTGCGCCGTCAGTAACGGTCATCTTGTTCTGAACAGCGTCGATACGGCAAACAACGATCTTGCCGTCCTTGTCGAGAACAACTGCAGCAACGGTAGCATCAACCTGAGCGTTGCCTGTTGCAGAGCTGTCAGTGCTTACTACGATGCCCATACCGAGCTTGTATTCAGCTTCTACGTTTTCAGTAGTGCCAGCTGCGGTGGTGGATTCACCGTTAGCTGCGGTGGTTTCTTCGTTACCGCCCTTGGTATCGCAAGCAACGATTGCAAATATCATGCAAAGGCAGAGTAACATAGCGAAAATTCTTTTCATGTCTTTTCCCTCTTTTATATTGTATTTTTTTGAGTCACACCAAGCTTGTCCTCCCGTACGGAAGACCCGACCGAAAAGGTCTTGTCTCAAGTCCGAAATCACTCACTTCGGAGCAAACTCATTCCTATACATTATATCATATTATATGCCAATAAGTCAACAAGATTTTGATATTTTTTTGTCAATTTCGCGTTTTTTCACAGATTGCACAATATAATCAGTGCATAAAAAAACATTTTTATCAATATTGTCAACCAATTTCAGCGATAAATTTCACTTTTTTCACCTCAATCGCCACACAAACTTTAACAAATGAAAATACTACAATTTTTTACCTTTCAAAAGCCACAAAACAAACAAAAAAAGCGGGAAATCCCGCTTTTTTATCAAAGAGTTTTCAAGTCGTAAGGAGTCGACTGATAGACGAAATAATTAAGCCAATTTATAAACAAAAGGCTTCCGTGAGACCTCCAACGAACGACAGGCTCGTTATCGGGGTCATCGTCACGGTAATAATTCACGGGCGGCTTGATCGGTAAGCCTGCCGCGAGATCTCTGCGGTACTCCGCATCGAGCGTCAAGGGATCGTACTCCGAATGTCCCATTACGAAGAACTGACGTCCGCCGATCTTCGAGACGATATGAACTCCCGCCTCGTCGCTCGACGCAAGTATGCGAAGGCAATCGATCGCCTCAATGTCTTCCCTGTTCACAGCCGTGTGGCGCGAGTGGGGAACGTAAAATTCGTCGTCAAATCCACGAAGTAGCATCGACTTCTTGTGATCAGCGCGGTGTGCAAACACGCCGAAAAGCTTTTCGTCAAGCACGTGCTTGCCTATTCCGTAGTGATAGTACAAGCCCGCCTGCGCGCCCCAGCAGATGTGCATCGTGCTGTGTACGTGCGTCTTGCTCCATTCCATGATCTCGCAAAGCTCCGCCCAGTAGTCGACCTCCTCGAATTTCATCATCTCAACGGGCGCACCCGTGATGATCATTCCGTCGTATTTCTCGTCCTTAACGTCGGGAAAGGTCTTGTAAAAGGCAAGCAGATGCTCCTGCGCCGTGTTCGTCGACTGATGCGACTGCGTTCTGATCAAGGTCAGCTCGATCTGAAGCGGTGTGTTTCCTAAAATTCGCGAGATCTGCGTCTCGGTCTCGATCTTCTTCGGCATAAGATTAAGCAACAGTATCTTCAGGGGTCT
Source organism: Eubacteriales bacterium (assembly GCA_045532555.1). Lineage (GTDB taxonomy): Bacteria > Bacillota > Clostridia > Oscillospirales > CAG-272 > SVTX01. The sequence goes on from JAZSGD010000193.1 coordinate 2,823, forward strand.
TATGTCCTGCGTGATCGCACGAGTTTCCGTCATCGCAAATATGTTCTCGTCTGCAAGCGTCTGTACCGCAGGCAGATCGTTCGGTATCTTTATTGGCATTTTATTCTCCTGATTGGTTTTTTTGAAGTTAGCGAATGAGACGAGTTCTTAGGGAACTTTTTGGAAAAAAGTTCCCTAAAACCCTCAAAAACTTCCTGTATTTTGGGTTCTAACAAGGGTGAATTGACGCTGCTTTTTCGGCAAGCCGAAAAACCCAGCCTGCTGAGATGACATACACCCTATCGTATTGAACCCAAGACGGATTGTCTAACTTTAACTTAGAGATATTTTGAAATAAGTTGTTTTATATCGGTTGGGTTCTAAACCCTTAAAATGCAAAAAGGTCAGTGAGGGATTTTTTTAAGGCTTGCCGAAGAAAAAATCCTACGACACCCTAAAAGCACCCAAACTATTGGGGAAAGTTCTTTGCCAAGCTTTCTTTCAAGAAAGCTTGCCGCCGGAGGCATCCTCGCACTCGCTAACTTCCTCTATATCCTTTCCCCTCAAATCTTATCCAAAGCCTGCTGAATATCAGCGATCAGATCGTCGGCGTCCTCGAGACCGCACGAAAGGCGCACGAGGTCGGGCGCAACACCCGAAGCGATGAGATCGGCATCGGAGAGCTGACGGTGAGTCGTGGTCGCAGGATGCAGACAGCAGGAACGCGCGTCGGCAACGTGAGTTTCGATAGCAATCATCTCAAGTGCATTCATAAACTTGGCAGCAGCCTCGCGGCCGCCCTTAACGCCGAAGCTTACGACACCGCAAGTACCGTCGGGCATATATTTTTGCGCCAGCGCGTAGTCCTTGCTCGACTCAAGAGAGGGATAGTTGACCCACGCGATCTTGTCGTTTGCCTCAAGATAGCGAGCGACCGCAAGACCGTTCTCACAGTGACGCTTCATTCTCACGTGTAAGCTTTCGAGTCCGAGATTGAGAATATAAGAGCTCATGGGCGCGGGAGTAACACCGAGATCACGCATAAGCTGCGCGGTCGCCTTGGTGATGTACGCGCCGCCGAGACCGAATTTTTCAGCGTAGGTAATTCCGTGATAGCTGTCGTCGGGAGTGCAAAGACCGGGGTACTTGTCAGCATACTTGAGCCAGTCGAACTTGCCCGAGTCAATGATCGCGCCGCCGACCGCACTTCCGTGACCGTCCATGTACTTGGTAGTCGAGTGCGTCACAATGTCGGCTCCCCACTCAAAAGGCCGGCAGTTGACGGGTGTCGGGAACGTGTTGTCAATTATAAGCGGAACACCGTGCTTGTGCGCCATGTTTGCAAATCTCTCGATATCAAGCACGTTGAGCGCGGGATTAGCGATAGTTTCACCGAAAACGAGCTTGGTGTTGGGTCTGAACGCCGCCTCGAACTCCTCGTCGGAGCAGTCGGGCGCAATAAAGGTCACGTCGATACCCATTCTCTTAAAGGTGACCGCAAAAAGATTGTACGTGCCGCCGTAGATCGACGCGCTCGAAACGATGTGATCGCCGCACGAGCAGATATTAAAGGTCGCAAGGAAATTCGCCGCCATACCCGACGAGGTCAGCATAGCCGCGCTTCCGCCCTCCATCTCACAGATCTTCGCCGCGACCGTGTCGCAGGTCGGGTTCTGCAAGCGTGAGTAAAAGTAACCGCTTGCCTCGAGGTCGAAAAGCTTACCCATCGCCTCGCCAGTGCTGTATTTAAAAGTGGTGCTCTGAATTATCGGGATCTGTCTGGGCTCGCCGTTTCCGGGTCTGTAACCGCCCTGCACACACTTTGTTCCGATCTTTTTGTTCTTCATAAAAATTTCATCGCCTTTCGTCACCGCTGTACCGCGGTCAGATTTCATATTACGTGCTCGACTTCATAAATTACAAGCCAAACACACTGCCCTATTTTAATTATACCATTTTTTCTCCCAATGTCAAGCACTTCGCAACAAAACGATTCTGATTTGTAGACAAATAAAAAAATCTCCGCACAAGCGTGCAGATTGGGTGTTGAAATAAAGTAGAACAAAAAGAGCCAAAACAAAGGGCAGGTCCACTGACCTGCTCTTTGTTTTGAACTCATCCAACAATTTTGAACCTTTAGATTAGTTCTTTAATCTTGTTTATCAAGCTTTTGTATGCGTAGATCTCTACTTCAAAATCATCACCAATTATGACAACTCTTGGAGGAGCAATTCTTCTATAACGTGGATAATAACCCTCGACTTTAACGCCTATATATCGAAAATCTTTAATATCAGAGTACTCTATACTTCCATTTGTTCTAACACAACGTGATTTTTTTCGATTTTCATTTTTTAAATAAGTAACTTGTGAAGTAAAAAAATACAATCTGTCCTTCGCAATTATGTATGATGTTTCTCTGAAGCTTATCATCATGGCAATCGGCAAAGCCAATAACACAACAAAAATAAGACCAATAATTAAACCCCGCCCTTCTCTTGGTGGAAGGCATAAAGACAAAACTATAGCCAAAATAACAAAAGGTCTTGAAAAAATCGCAGACATACTAAACGCGGGGGAGCGGTGTTTTTGGCCGCAAATATCCTTCGCTTTTAAGTTTTTATTAGCTACCAACACGTTGCCCACCGCCTTTCTTTGTCTTTATTATATCACAAAAGTTCCGTTTCTTCAATACATTTTCATAAAGTCGCAGGTTCAAGTCCAAAAGGATCACGATAAAAACAAAAAAGCCATTCAGATCTTGGTG
>JAZSGD010000320.1:0-11717 GCA_045532555.1 Eubacteriales bacterium
TCTCTACTATTCAAAGCCAAACGAGGATATCTACATAACCGTTCACGTAAATAACCCCGGAGAGTTTGAGATCCTTTCGTTCACGCTCAACGGAGTCAAATACTCCTCGTATATGTTCGAGGAGGGCTCCGACCTTGAAAACCTCGTGCTCAAGATCAACGTCGGCGACGCCGAGGGAGTAGTTGAGTACACCATCGATGCTATCAAGTACGTCGAGGGTACTAAGATCAAGGACGTACTTATGGAGGGTGATAAGACTGTCAGCGTTGCGATCACTCCAGACGCGCCCATAGCCGAGGTCACCGACGTAAATATTGGCATTTCGGATATCAGCTTCAACACCTCTCTTAACGACGAAAATGATCTTGTCAACACCTCTGGTGAAGATTATTTCGCCGTGGTCTGCAACGAGGACACTATAATCAGCAAGCAAATCATCAGTTCCAAGGATAAGACCCCGATAAGCTTCACGGGTCTTGACCCCGAAACAAGCTACCGTTATGCGATAATCGGCGTTTACGATGCCATCGACGGAGAGGGCAAGTGTATCCACGTGATCCACGAGGAAGAATTTACTACGCAATCGCTCGTCAGCATCGGCGACTCCTATCTCGACGGTGCAGACGTTTGCTTCGACATCACCTGGCACGAAGGCTACACGGGCAATCAAACTCTTGACGCTCTCACGCTCTACGACGGAGAAGACAAGCTCCGCGATCTCGACGTGACTGCCGACCGCATCGCAGATCTGCCCTTTGATAAGGAATTCACGCTGGTCGCGACCTATACATACAACGGCATGCAGTACGAGACCTATAAAACGGTCTATTCCCCCAAGAGCTCCGAGGGACTTGAGATGAGCTACGGAAGCGTCGTTGGCGTCGGCTCGTGCAACGATACTGTACTCTATATAAACGCTCCGATCGCAGAGGGCGCGTTCAGAGATAACACTCATATAAAAGAGGTCTATCTCGGTAGCGGAGTTGAAACGGTCGGCGAATACGCGTTTTCAGGCTGCTCCAATCTGACTGCCGCGGGAATATCCGGCGGTATTGAATCCGTCGGCAGCTATGCATTTGAGGCTTGCTCGAATTTGACTACCGTAAGAATATTTGACGGTGTTAAGACCATTGGCAGCTACGCATTTATACTTTGCCAAAACATGAAAAGCGTAAACATTCCCGCTAGCATAGGTACCGTCGGACAGAGCGCTTTCGGTGGTTGCAAATCTCTTGAAGCTGTGTATATTGAAGATATGGCAAGCTGGTGCAATATTTCGTTTGACGGAGGCGCGGCGAATCCGTTGATATATGCGGGAAACCTGTATCTCAACGGAGAGCTTGTAACCGTTCTTCGCATTCCCGAGGGCATTACAAAGATCGATATGATAACCTTTTTAGGATGCAACAATATTGAAAAGGTCATTGAGCCCGACAGCCTGACCGAGTCTGTTCCGTGGGATGTTGTCTTTGGCTCTACCTCTAACTCACCGTCTGATGAGTGGGATGTTCACACAGAGGAGGAGGTTACGGAAAACCCGTACGATACGGGAGTGTTAACTCCAAAGTGTGCTTTGACTGACGACGGATTCTATGCGACGGCTTATAGCTTCGATACAATGCCTTGGCTTCGTTTGGTACGTCTAGAAGCGGTCGATCTCAAAAAGGGCGTGTATATGGAGATCAGAGTCGATGAGTTTAACTACGGAGCGGGCGATTGTTGGTTCGACGTTATGTTCTGGGATCAGATGTATATGATGCCTGGATCCGAGAGTTATGGTGAGGGCGCACAGTGCCTTATCAGACCTAACTCTAACCGTATCACTTGGTACAAAGAAGGATTTACTCACGTGGGCTACTTAGAGGAGTTTAACCCCTCGGTCATCGACAGCAAGCATTATCTTACGGTAGAGCTTTCCTGGGATGAGGCAAACAAAACGTTCGTATATACCATCAACGGCGTTTCCGCACCTCGGGATCTGATTACGTATATGAACAAAAAGTGGGGTGGCAGCGCCAGCTATGCATACGTTGGATTCTGCTTCCAGCACAATGTGAAAAACGAAAAGATCGGTTGTACGATACTTAAGTACGGCACAAGCGCCGAGGATGCTACCGTTCCAAGCGGCAATTAATAACGTTTTTTGACGAAATATCTTTTAAACAGCAATTCCCCGACAGATCTTGAAGATCTGTCGGGGAATTTTTCTATTAACAACAAAATTATTTCTTCGCCTCAAGCGCCTTGGTCATAGCAACCAGCGCGTAGCATGCAAATCCGTGGTCGAGGCTTCCGTCGACCGATCTGTTTTCCCAGAGCGTACCCGTAAGCCTTTCCATATCGCCGAAGAAGGTCTCGATATCGTTAAGCACGAGGTCGTATTTCTTAAGCTTAAGCATAGCCTCAAGGCGTAGATAAACACCGATAAACGCGTTGATCTCCTCGATCTCGGGCATCGGCTCCTTGCGGACTGCACCGAATACGTTTTCTATGAGGTTCATCATATATGCATACTCGGGCTTCGAGGTGTCTATTCCCGCAAAAAGAATAGCATAATATTGGCAAATTTCGGATATATCGGCACATCTGACAAGCTTGCCGTCCTCTCCTCTTACCGCGTGGTCGCAGAAGAGCTTGCCGTCAAAGGACTGTTCGACCGCCTTATGTCTGACGTGAGCGCACTTCTTGAGGCAATCCTCGTCGCCGAAAATATTATAGACCGCCTCAAGCACTCTCGCGTAAAGGAAGTTTGTGGGATAGTTTACGTTAAATACCCAATGATTTGCGCGGCTCCACTCAACGAAGTTCCAAGAGGGCAGATTCTCAAGCAGACCGTCCTCGTTTTCGTGTCTTGCGTAAAATCCGAGCAGACCGTAAATACTGTCTCTGAAAAGCTCCTTATCGATCGACTTATTGCGGTAAAGGAGATATTCCTCTACTTCAAGGATATACCACATAGTCCACTGAGGGATAAACTCACCCGTATCCTTTACGTCTGCGGGGAAGCACATCGGGATCGCGCCCTCGGGAAGCTCTCCGTCATTTTTGTAAAGACGGTAATTTTCAAGATAAGCGTCCTCAACGTCGGTCTTGCCAAACAAGAAATGCTCGGTCTTGCCCGTGAAATAGCTGTCGCAGAGCCAGCCTGCTCTCTCTCTGGAGGGGCAGTCCATGTAAACGTCAACAACGTTGTGCGCGTAGGTGCGGACTGCAGCGCGGTAGATATCACGGAGCACGGGATTTTCAAGCTCGGGTATAACCACTCCCGAAACGTCGCCCTCGAACTTCTTTACTCCAAAGCCGTCAAGCGTGATCGCGCCCGACTTGAGCGCAACGATCGCATAGCGCAAAACGTAGGGCTCTCGGCTCATCCAATCGAGCGTATCTCCCGCACCAAGCTTGACCTCGCAGACATTGTGCGCCTGCATATTCGCAAACTGAAACGTTTTATCCGGTATGTATTCCGAAAATGCGATCACAACGTCGGCAGTAGCAGTTGCCTTCGCCGAGAGCTTCAAAAATCCTGCTTCGACCTTTTCAAGATCAAAGATCGCATATTCGCCGTCACCAAGGGTCAAAGGAAGCTCGACATCGAATTTTTCGGCATGCTGTACCTGTGTCTGCACCCACGCGTAGGGATGATATTCTATCTCGTCGTAATCAAATCCCTGCCAGAAATCATCAAGTGCGAAGGAGTAGTTTTCCTTTTTGGGAGTTACCGTTTCGTCAGTCGTAAGACGACCTGCGACAAGCGCCTCCTTGCACATAACATCCTCATAATAAGGATAGGAGGCGGTTCTGCTCAAAATAGCGAGCGTATCGGGCAAGATCTCTATTTCCGCGCGATAGGATTCGTCACAATTTGATTTTCCGTTAGTATAATCCCAAACCTCCGAAAAATGACGCTGCGCGGAATATCTCTCGGTCTTTTGAACGTGAGACTCAGGAAGATAACAATCAAAATCTCTGCCCGTGCAAGCGATCACCTCGTTGCCGCAAACAACTTCTGCTCTAAGGAATGAGGGCTGGAATATGCCGTTGAAGGATCGGCAATAATAGCCCGCAACTCCGATCACGATCTCGTTTTTACCATCAATCGCATACTTTTCAAGCGGCAAAATATCCATTCTGGCATATCCCTTCGCGGTGCGCGCAGGACCGAATCCCACGAACTTGCCGTTAACAAAGACCTGATAAAACGAAGCGGCGGTCAGCTTAAGCTCTGCACCGACGAGAGAATCGACAGTCGTCTTAAATACTGCGTAAACGTTGAGCTCCTCGCTCTTTCCTTTGGCAAAAATAGGCTTTGCAAGATTAAACATAGTAAACTCCTTTTTCGGTAATCAAAATTAAATCTCGTAACCCGAAGCGGTCGCTTTGAGCGACGACGAATAAAATTCGGTCAGAGCGCGGACCATATATTCGGTATCCTTGATGCCTGCGGTCTCAAAGGACGAGTGCATAGCAAGCTGAGCAAGACCAATATCGACCGTGTTGAGCGAAACCTGCGTATTCGCGATGTTTCCAAGCGTTGAGCCGCCGCCCATATCGGCACGGTTCGCGTAATACTGCGTGGGCACTCCAGCTTTTTCTGCAACCAGCTTGAAGACCGCCGCGGAGACCGCATCGGACGTATATTTCTGATTTGCGTTATACTTTATTACGATACCCTCATTCATCCAAACGGTGTGATTTTTATCGGAATATTCGGGGTGGTTGGGGTGGCAAGCGTGAGCGTTGTCGCAAGAGACCATAAAGCTGTTTGCAGCGAGGCAGCGATAGTCGATGCCGAGCGTTTTTGCAACGCGGGAAAGGACATCGTAAAGAAATGTCGATGCCGCGCCCTGCTTGGTCTGGCTTCCAACCTCCTCGTTGTCAAAGATCGCGCAGACGGGAAGTCCGCTTCCCTCCTTTGCGTTCAGGAAAGCCTCGAGGGAGCTGAATGCACACTGAAGATCGTCAAGACGAGGTGCACTGATGAAATCGCCCCATTCGTAACCCTTTTGGGGATTGTAAAGGAAAAGATCGGTTGTAACAATATCCTCGACCGACACTCCTGCCGCTTTCGCAATAAGGCCCTTGAAGGTATCCTTCTTTTCTCCGCCCTCATACAGAGGAACAAGATCGACCGCTGCATTATAGTTCATTCCGCTGTTTGCGGTTCTGTTCATGTGGATAGCAACGTTGGGAATGAGTGCTATCGGCTCCTTGGTGTCAACGAGCTTTATCTCAATTCCCTTTTCGGTCTTAACGGTCACTCTGCCCGCAACCGACAAGGGACGGTCAAGCCAGGTCGAATAGATCATTCCTCCGTAGGTTTCGACCGAAAGCTTTACGTAATGCTTGTCCGCGATCTCGGGATTTTCCTTGATCTTAAGACAGGGACTGTCCGCGTGAGCGGCGGCTATCATAAAGCCGTTAAAAGAGCTTTTGGGGATCTTGAAAGCAATAACCGACGAGCCGTTTCGTCTGACAAAATAGCTTTTTCCCACCTCAAGAGCCCATTCTTCATTTTCGAAAATCTCTGTGCATCCATTATCGGACAATATCTCTGCCGTATGTGCACAAGCCTGATATGCCGTGGGAGATGCGGCAATATATTCAAAAAGTTTTGCGTTCATAATTATCTCCATTCATATAGTACTCTTATATATACAATTATAAGCGCATTATTTCAAAAAGTCAATAGGTTATGCCCTTTGAGATCCTGAATTTTATTAAATAAAAAAGAAAGACCGGGACAAAACCCGATCTCTCTTGATTCAAATTATTTTAGCAAACCGCAAAATGCAATTATTCCGCTATTTCCTCATCTATTTCTATTTCTTCCGGCTCTTCATAAACGTAGTTACGTGCATCAAGAATGGCAGCGCCGATCTCGTTAACCATTTCATAAGCAACCTGAGGATCAACAACGATCTGAATAATCTCATTGTTGGTGCCTACGTGCGAATTAAAGAAGAAACGCTTGCTATTGGATGCAAGTGCCATCGTGGGAACAACGACCTTATCGGAACTAATTATACAAGAAACGCTCGACTTGCGAATGAATATAAACAGAACTATTCCGCCTGCTCCCAAAATCAAGCCTAAGAATATAAGAACGAGGCTGGCCGTGCCGCCGCCCGAAGCGAGCATAAGACTAAGACCGGCTATCGCCATAAGGATACCGATAACAGCCATGACAATCCACAAAGCGTTACCTTCTCTTCTGAATCTTGTTTTTACGTACTGTGCCTGTTCGATAGGCATTTCGGAACGAATTACTCTTTCGTTTCTTTTAGCGTCGCATACCTTTTCTTCGATAACACGTTTGTTTGTTACGATAAGATGGGATCTAATGCCCAACGCACCGCTCTGTGTTTTTGAATAATCGTATTGCTTTACGATTGCTTCACCTTTAGAAAGTTTAATTGACATTTCAATTCTCCTTTGTTGTTTTTTGGACATTTTATGAATGTCCTTAACGGATTCATTATAACACACATCCAATTTGATGTCAAGAACAAAATTGCAAAAATGGTAAAAATGTTTATCTATAAAACGACGGTATACATTGATAAAAAACTCCTTATTTATCAATTATTATCTGTTTTTTGAAAAATCACGACAAAAAACCGTTTGCAATCATACTTTTTTTCAAAAAGCTATTTACTTTTATGATAAAATGTGTTATTATTAATGGTGGATTACTATGCCCTTTTTGTCTTGGGCAAAGCATCCGACGCATTTTGTTTAAAAATAATTTTTATAAATTTTTAGGAGGAACCTCAAAAATGGCAATCGAAAGAAAAAAGTTGTCCATGGACGGTAACCAGGCAGCCGCCCACGTCAGCTACGCCTTCACGGAAGTTGCGGGTATCTACCCCATAACTCCCTCCAGCCCCATGGCTGACTACACTGATCAATGGTCTGCTCAGGGTCTGAAAAACGTTTTCGGCACTACCGTTAAGGTAATGGAAATGGAGTCCGAGGCAGGTGCCGCAGGTACCGTTCACGGATCTCTCGCATCCGGTGCTCTCACAACCACTTATACCGCATCTCAGGGTCTTCTTTTGATGATCCCCAATATGTATAAGATCGCGGGTGAATTGCTTCCCGCAGTATTCCACGTAAGTGCTCGTTGCGTTGCTTCTCACGCACTTAACATCTTTGGCGACCACTCCGACGTATATGCTTGCCGTCAGACCGGCTTTGCTATGCTCGCTGAGACCAATCCTCAGGAGGTTATGGACCTCGGTGCAGTTGCTCACCTTTCCGCTATCAAGGGTCGCGTTCCCTTCCTCAATTTCTTCGACGGCTTCCGTACATCTCACGAGATCCAGAAGATCGAAGCTTGGGATTACGCTGATCTTGAAGAAATGCTCGATAAGGATGCTGTTGCTGCTTTCCGCGCACACGCCCTCAATCCTAACCACCCCGCACTTCGCGGCTCTGCCGAAAACGGAGATATCTTCTTCCAGCACAGAGAGGCTTGCAACAAGTTCTATGATGCTCTTCCCGAGATCGTTGAAGAGTACATGGACAAGGTAAATGCAAAGCTTGGTACAAACTACAAGCCCTTCAACTACTACGGTGCTCCCGATGCTGACAGAGTTATCGTTGCTATGGGCTCTGTTTGCGACGTTATCGAGGAAGTTATCGACTATATGAACGCAAACGGCGCAAAGGTCGGTCTTATCAAGGTAAGACTTTACCGTCCCTTCTCCGCTGAAAGACTCGTTGCGGCTATCCCCGCAAGCGTAAAGAAGATCGCAGTTCTCGACAGAACCAAAGAGCCCGGCTCTCTTGGTGAGCCTCTCTACCTCGACGTAGTTACCGCTCTTGCAACTCAGGGCAAGACCGACGTTAAGGTCGTTGGCGGTCGTTACGGTCTCGGCTCCAAGGATACCACTCCCGCAAGCGTATTCGCAGTATACGAGAATCTCGCTAAGGATGCTCCCAAGGCTAACTTCACTATCGGAATCGTTGATGACGTTACCGGCTGCTCTCTCGAGGAGAAGCCCGCTCCCGACACCGCTCCCGCAGGCACTATCGCATGCAAGTTCTGGGGTCTCGGCGGCGACGGTACCGTTGGTGCAAACAAGAACTCCATCAAGATCATCGGTGACCACACCGACAAGTATATTCAGGCATACTTCCAGTACGACTCCAAGAAGACCGGCGGTATCACAATCTCGCACCTCCGCTTCGGTGATGCTCCCATCAAGTCTCCTTACTACATCAACAAGGCTGACTTCGTAGCTTGCCACAACCAGGCATACCTCAAGAAGTACGACATGGTATCCGACGTTAAGCCCGGCGGAACCTTCCTTCTTGACTGCCAGTGGAACGGAATCGAGGAGCTTTCCGCTCACCTTCCCGCGGCTGTTAAGCAGTACCTTGCAAAGAACAACGTAAACTTCTACACCATCGACGCTACCAGCCTTGCTATCAAGCAGATCGGTAACGCAAAGGTTAAGAACACCATTCTTCAGTCCGCATTCTTTGCTCTCGCAAAGATCCTTCCCGCAGCGGAAGCTATCGAGTACATGAAGAAGATGGCATACAAGTCCTACATCAAGAAGGGACAGGCTATGGTTGACCTCAACTATGCCGCTATCGACGCGGGTGCAGACGCATTCGTTAAGATCGACGTTCCTGCTGATTGGGCAACCTGCGCAGACGATGCTCCCGCAGCTCTCGTTAGCGGAGATCGCGCAGACCTCGTTGATTTCGTTAACAACGTAGTCAACCCCGTCAACGCAATGAACGGTGACAGCCTCCCCGTTTCCGCATTCGAAAAGTACGTAGACGGTCAGTTCCCCCAGGGTGCTGCTGCATACGAAAAGAGAGGCGTTGCTGTAACAGTTCCCGAGTGGAATCCCGACAAGTGTGTTCAGTGTAACAGCTGTGCATTCGTATGTCCTCACGCAACGATCCGTCCCTTCGCTATGACCGAGGAGGAGGCAGCAAACGCTCCCGAGTCCACTAAGTTCTGCGCTAAGCCCGTTCTTAAGACCAACTACAAGTTCACCATGGCAGTATCTCCCCTTGACTGTATGGGTTGTACCCTCTGCGTAAAGGCTTGTCCCGTAAACGCAACTGCAGACAAGAAGGCAGCAGCTGCAGGTGTTAAGGCAGATCCCGCAGATTATGCTATCCGTATGGTTCCTCAGGCAACTCAGGCAGACCAGCAGGCAGCGTTCGACTACGCAGTAGCTAACGTTTCCGAGAAGCCCGAGATCATCAACAATACCGTTAAGGGCTCTCAGTTCAAGCAGCCCCTGCTTGAATTCTCAGGCTCTTGCGCAGGTTGTGCAGAGACCTCTTACGCTCGTCTTGTAACTCAGCTCTTCGGTGAGAGAATGTACATCTCCAATGCAACCGGTTGTTCGTCCATCTGGGGCGGCTCCGCACCTTCTACTCCTTATACTGTAAACAAGGAAAGCGGCCGCGGTCCTGCTTGGGCTAACTCCTTGTTCGAGGATAACGCTGAACACGGTCTCGGTATGTATCTCGGTCAGAAGACCATCCGCGAAAGACTCATCAACAAGGTTAAGGCTCTCGAGGCTCCCTGCGATAAGTGCAAGGCAGTTATCGACGAGTATCTGAACACTCTTGACGACGGCGCTGCTAACGAAAAGGCAACCAAGGCTCTCGTTGAGCTTCTTGAAGGTTGGGCGGCAGACGGCTGTGAGGCTTCCAAGGAGATCCTCGCCGAGAAGGACTACCTCTCCAAGAAGTCCATGTGGATCTTCGGTGGAGACGGTTGGGCTTACGATATCGGCTTCGGCGGTCTCGACCACGTACTCGCTTCGGGTGAGAACGTAAACGTATTCGTATTCGATACCGAGGTTTACTCCAATACCGGTGGACAGGCTTCCAAGGCTTCTCAGATCGGTCAGGTTGCTCAGTTCGCAGCAGCAGGTAAGGCAATCGGCAAGAAGAACCTCGCCGAGATCGCTATGTCCTACGGCTACGTATACGTTGCACAGGTTGCAATGGGCGCAGACATGAACCAGCTCCTCAAGGCTCTCACCGAGGCTGAGGCATATCCGGGACCGTCCATCATCATCGGCTACGCTCCTTGCGAAATGCACGGCATTAAGGGCACCATGCAGAACTGCCAGCTCGAAATGAAGAAGGCAGTTGAGGCTGGTTACTGGCAGATGTTCAGATTCAACCCCGCTCTCAAGGCTGAGGGTAAGAATCCCTTCTCGCTGGATTCCAAGGCTCCGACGGCAAGCTACGTTGACTTCATCAAGTCCGAGAACCGTTACAACCGCCTGATGAACCAGTTCCCCGAGCGCGCAGAAGAGCTCTTCGCAAAGGCTGAGGTCAATGCGAAGGCGAAGTACGATCGCCTCCTCAAGATGGTTGATCTCTACGCTCCCGCTGGCGAATAATATTTGACTGTAACAGTCCTGCTTAACAGCAGCTTCCCCCTGTTCCACGGAACAGGGGGATTTTTTGCGAATTTTGTGAAAGATATTGACAATCTCATGATTGTATGGTATAATACAAAAAAACGATTGTGAGGTTTTGTGATGAAGAAAATTCTTATTGATTTTACCCTCGTTATTATCGCCGCACTGCTTGGACTGTTAGTATTCACGGTATTTTCCATTTTTATCGCCGCCGTAGTAAATGATGCGGAGAATCCGTTTACACAAAATCTTCTGATCAGCATGATTTGTACCGCCTCATTTGTCATTGGTTTGCTATATGTCAGAAAAATCCGCGATGGCAAAGGCGACGACGAATTTTTTGATGATTACAGCGATACTTCCTATATTTCTCTCAAGGAAGACCTTCCCAAGGTACTTGCAAACGAAAAATGGACGCTCATCTTTATTGGCTTCATTTCGATCTTGTGCTATATCATCAACATTGTTTGGTTCGGTGTGCTCGGCAACACAATCATATGCCCTGTCTCCTTCTCAATGATCGCAATGACTGCTTTTCAGATCTTCTTTCCGAGTGACGGCGTGGGCATTGTTCTGCAGGGCTTCGGCTTTCTGATCAGCATCGCAGCAGATATTGCCGCCTACATCAGTGTGCTGCTTCTTTATCGCAGAAGGATTTGGAAAAAGCACCGTACGCAGTAGCTTCCGATTTCATCAACTTCCCCATAACATTCCCATTCATACACCGCGCACAGCTGTGACATACTACGGATACCAACCAAGCGGAGGTATCTCATGTTAGAAGAAATCGCACTTTCCATCTCCACGCTGGTGTTCTTACTCTGCAATCTCGTGGTGAACAGCATCGCGCCTGCCGCACCTGCGCTGCCGACGGAGCCGATCCCTGCAGAAACCGCCGCGGATATATCCGTGGAGGCCATCGTCACCTCGGAGGTGTTTGAACTGACCGGCGTATGGAACAGCGGCGGCAGAGTGTTTGTATTCACCCGTTCCGGGAAGCTCCTGTACAACGGCCGAGCCATGCCGTTCGAGCTTGACGGCAGCACCATGCTCGTCACCGCAATGATAGACGGCGCCGAACGGCGATACCGTCTTTCCTTCGAGCCGGTCAGCGCTCGCGTCCTGAAGCTGAACGGCGTTGCGATGTACAAGGTCGATGAGTAAAAATATCAAGCTCCACCTGAACTTTTTCGCGTTTTATCTTGACAAATCGCGCCATTTCTGCTATAATGGATAGAGGATGGAACCGCGGATACAAGAATCTTGCATCTGCCCTTTGAAATCTCAAAGGGCAGATTTTTTGTAGTG
>JAZSGD010000274.1:0-2615 GCA_045532555.1 Eubacteriales bacterium
CTTGGGGTTGTGACCTGTTCTTGCAGCTCTTTCCTTAACCTCAAAGCCACCGAAACCGGTGATCTTTACGTCGTCGCCTGCTGCGAGAGCTTCTGTGATAGCGTCGAGAACAGCGTTAACTGCCTCTGCTGCGTCCTTCTTTGTCATGCCTGCCTTCTGAGCAACTGCATCTGTGAGCTGTAATTTGTTCATAATGTAAACCTCTTTCTTTTTTTATTTTTGTCGTTGGAAGCATCACATAGGCAATATTACCATTTGAAACGGCATTCCAACCACTTTGTTTAGTTAATTATACCATACTTTTAATTTTTTTGCAAGAGCTTTTTTTAAAAAAAATCACTATTTTTTATCAAAAAAGCCTTATCCCGCCTCAATTTTCGTGTTTTATCTCATTCCAGACGGCGTCAAGCTCGCTCATAGTCAGATTTTCAACGCTTTCGCCTCGGGAATTTACAATTTTTTCCACTTTTTCAAAACGGTCTATAAACTTATTTGTCGCATGAGCCAAAGCCTCCTCGGAGTCGGTATGTGCTTTTCTGGCAAGGCTTGTAACGGTCAGCAAAAGATCTCCGATCTCCTCGTCTATCTCTGCCTGATCGCCGCTTGCCACAGCGGCTTTGACCTCCTCGATCTCCTCGTAAAGCTTTGCGATCACCTCGTCCGCAGTACCGAAGTCAAAGAACGATGCCTTCTTGCCCACCTTTTGCGCTCGCATCAGCGCGGGAAGCATCGGTGGAATGGCGCGAAGCTTGTCGGTAAGCGTATCGCGATGCTTTTCCTCGGTTTTTATCTTATCCCAATTTGAAAGCACCTCGTCGCTGTTACTGACCTTTACCTCCCCGAAAACGTGAGGATGACGGTGAATGAGCTTTGCGCAAACATCATTCGTAACGTCGTAAATGTCAAAAACGCCCTGCTCCGCCTCTATCTGCGAGTGAAAGGCGACCTGCAAGAGCACGTCTCCAAGCTCCTCGCGCAAAAGCACGGGATCCTCGGTGTCGATGGCCTCGATGACCTCGTAGGTCTCCTCGATAAAATCCTTTCTGATGCTCTTGTGAGTCTGCTCGATATCCCAAGGACATCCCCCGGGCGCGCGAAGCAGCTGCATCACCAAAACCAAGTCTTCAAATCCGTATCTTTCCTTACTTACGAGATAATCTACGTTTTGCTGTCTTTCTTCCTGTGTCATTTTGTTTTCCTCTTTTTTATAATTATTTATTTTTACCCGAACTCAACCGATTTAATATCGGCATATCAGATATTTCCTCTTTTTTTACCACTTTGAATATAAAGATCAGCGGCAGATATAATATAGCCGCGATTGCAACGCAAGCAAGCGTTAAAACAGCGCCGTCTCCCATACTCATAGCCAAAGCATTGTACGCTACCCTCGCGAGTATGACCGCAACGGCGGACGCCGTAAACGGCATCAAAAAGACCGCGCTGACCGACGGAGTCCTCGGCATTACCCTTGAAATGCAGTAAAAATTCACCGCATTTATAATGAGATCGCAAAAGAACGTGCTTATCGGCGCGCCGAGAATACCGATCTCGGAATTTCCTATCAAAAAATACGCCAAGACTATCTTGACCAAAGACCCGACCGCCATAGAAATTATCGGGATATAAGCCCTCGAATATGCCTGCAATATCGCGTTGCTGACCGTGATCAGACAAGCCGACGTGACCGAAAGCCCAAGAACGACAAGAAGCGGATATGCCTCACTTATCGCCTCGCTCTCTCCCGAAAAAACGAGCTCCAATATCGGCTTTGCAAATAGCGACAAACCTATTGCAATCGGCATAGATACTATGCTCGTCAGTCTCAGCGCATCAGAGACCACCCGTCCCTGCTCCTCGGCGTCATTCATAGCCACCGCCCTCGATAAAGACGGAATCAGCGGCATCGCAACCGACGCGATCAGCGCGGGCGCAAGACTGAAAAGCGGAAGCGCAAGCGTGGTGTAGTTTCCGTAAGCCGAAAACGCGACCTCACTTTCGTATCCAAGATTCTGCAACCGCCGCAGAATCATAGTCATATCAATGACCTTTGTCAAGCTGATCACCGCCGCAGAAAGCGTCACCGGGATCGCAGTTCTCATCAATCGCCAAGCGATCCCTCGGTCGTTTTTCTCACCCAAGGAGCAGGTCACTTTTTCGCCCGAAGATCTCTTGCTCAGCATCAGATACAAAGCTGAAACCGCAGTTCCGAGCGTCAGCCCGAGAACCGCAAATGCCGCAACCACGTCGATCGAATACCCGAGACGTAAAGCAACAAACGCAAAGATCAACCCCAATATCAGCTTTCCCAAGGACTCTATTACCTGTGATACAGCCGTGGGAAGCATTTTGCCGTGCCCCTGAAAAAATCCTCGATAAGCGCTTGATAAACAAATGAGAAACACCGTCGGAGCGATGGCAAAAATGCAAAAAACAGTCTTGTCACTTCCAAGAAATTCGGAAAACGGATGTGCAAAGCCTATCATAATGGCACTGCCCACAACTCCGAGCAACAAGAAAATCCTAATAGCCACACGAAATATCTTCTCTGCCCCGCCCTTTTCAGAGGATATCATTACCGACATCGCAACGGGCAGACCCGTGGTCGCAATAAT
>JAZSGD010000136.1:0-2564 GCA_045532555.1 Eubacteriales bacterium
AGCACGTGTATCGTTTCAAGATACATCTCGCCCGATTCCTGTATATGCATCGTACCCCTCCTTTTTTATTTGTTGATATAAGTATATCATAGTTTACCCGAAAAAGCAAGTCTTTTTTGTGACTTTTCAGAGAAGCTTGCCTCACCTTGACAAAGTCCACGGCTTGTGGTACAATAATTTTTATAAAAAATCTTGATTTTTAAAAAAATCATCTAGCGTAGGGTATTGCTCGTGACGCAGCGTAATGTTGTATAATAAGCGTGCAGGACGGAGAAACGCGCGCAAAACTCCGCCGTGACAAAATCAAGAAAGGAGAAAACTATGTCCAGATATACGACCGGCGAGATGGCGAAGCTGTGCTCGGTCTCGGTCAGAACTGTTCAATATTACGATACCAGAGGCCTCTTGACTCCCAGCGAGCTGAGCGAGGGCGGCAGAAGACTCTATTCCGACGAAGATCTTAAAAAGATGAAAACGATCTGCTTTCTTCGTGATATAGGACTTCCGATAAACGCTATCGCAAGGCTTTTTGAGGAAGGTAACTCAGAGAAAACGATCCTGCTTCTGCTCGAGCAGCAAAGGGAGCTGTTAGAGGACGAAATGTCCGAAAGACAGGAAAAACTGAAGATCATCGAGGAGCTGACAAGGGAAATAAAGAACACTCCGAACGTCTCTGCCGAGAAAATTGGGGATATAGTGAGATTTATGGAGAATAAGAAGAAAAGAAGAAGAACCCTCGCGGTGATGATAGCCATTGCCGTGGTAATGGAGCTTATCGAGATAGGAACCATCGCTTTGTGGATATCCACGGGTATCTGGTGGCCCTTTGCCGTAGGAATGCCGATATTGATCGCGCTTGGAGTCTGGTTTTCGATATATTATTATAAGAAGACCGCCTACCTTTGCCCCGAATGTCATACGGTATTCAAGCCGAGCTTCAAATCAATGTTTTGGGCAGCTCACACGCCTCGCACAAGAAAGCTGACCTGCTCACATTGCTGTGTCAAGAGCTATTGCGTTGTGGTCTACGACGAAAACAGCGATAAATAATAAAATTCGGCTTCAAATTTTATTGGATCAATAAAAAATCCGACTCCGCTAGGGAGTCGGATTTTTTAAACGTTAAAAACCGTTGTAATAATTATTGTTGTTATAATTGTTATTGTTTCCATTGTTGCCCTTGTAGCTGCCGTCGTCCTCGCTCTTTTTCTTGTTGGCTTTTACAGCCTTTACTATAAGGACTATAGCTACCACGATCATACCGATAGCAAAAATAACCGTGACGATGTCAGCAAAGCTGATCGTCTTGGGGAAGACTTCCTCAATATCCTCGACTACCACGACTACGGGAATGCCCGTAGTGCTCGTGAAATGCTCAAGAGCAGTATTTACAGTAGATTCGTTAAGATCAATGTTTGTGCGGTTGGTCAAGTGGGATTTGTAATCTCTGTCTTGGTTGTTGCAGATATAACTCGACTCAAGACCGAGAGCGTCCACGCGATCAGTCATATTGTACATTACCGCCGCGATGCCCGAATCAAGCGAATATTTGTAGGTGTCGCTGTTGATTGCGGAAGACGCGATCGCTCTGCCGAATTCGGTCTGCTCGTTGCCGAACATATAGCTTATCCTTGTGTTTACGTGGTCACCTACCCACGCTATAAACGCATAGTCGTAGTATTCTTCGTCCTCAACGAGAAATACGATAAGGAGATTGTCCTCGTAGTCCTTCGTGGCGCCGAATTCAACCGCATATTGCTGATCGGCATAATCCTGGAACTTGTATTCGTCATAGGTCGAAACTCCGCCGCGTGTGACGTTTGAAAATGCCGAGCCTATCGTGCCGAGCAAAATGACTCCCGAGAATATTATAAGGAAGAATGGGAGCATAAGCATCGAGAGCATACCTCCAAGGCAACCGCCGCCGTATCCGTAACGGCGAGGTCCCCAATATCCTCCGTAAAATCCTCTGTGATGATGGTAAGGCCCTCTTGGACCGCCACCAAAACCGCCGCCTCGACGACCTCCGCCGAAGCCGCCACCGCTGAATCCACCTCTGGAGCCACCGCCACCGCGTGCTCCTCCTCCGGGTCCTGGCATAGTAAAAGCCTCCTTCAAAACAATGAAATCATAATCTATTAAATATATTGTACCACGATTTTTATTTAATTTCAATGTTTTTGCAAAAAAATAAAAAATCTTGTTCAAAAGGGAATTGTAACGACGTCTTTGCAGTAAAAATGTGTTAGTTTGGCATAAGATCAGCACGACTTTATTTTTTAGTTTACTAAAAGAATTTTATCCCTTTTCTATTGACAATGTTGATATTGTGTGATATAATTGTTGATATCAAAGCGAGGCTTGAATTCGACTATATTTTTGAGTAAGGGCACGAGTCTTGAAAACCGTTTGGCAATTCGAACCCGAACACAACTGAATATTTTTACTCGGAGGCATATCGAAGTGTCATAACGGGGGAGCGATCAAAAAACGATTGAGTATCGTTTTTTGAGAAGCGAGTACCAAAAATAAGGAGAATTAAAGCCGAGAAAACGAGGCTTGAA
>JAZSGD010000008.1:0-1858 GCA_045532555.1 Eubacteriales bacterium
TTCACTACTCGCCTGTGGCGTAAAAGCCTTCTCCAGTGGGAGAAGGGGGACCGCTTGCGGTGGATGAGGTGCCGTATGCTTCGCAAGGTTACGCCACAGGCGAATAGTGAACCCCTCTGCCTCGCCATAATGTGTTACGCCACAGGTCGTAGGGGCGGATTCCATATCCGCCCGATGCCTACATTTTATTACGCCACCGTTTTTACCGTTAATCACGCGCACCAAAGACCTCACTTGCCCTCGTCACCTTGCGAGCACAAGCGTGTGCGAGCAATAAAAAAGAGCGTACGTTTTAGAGGGACAAAAAACCCCATTGGCAGTTCAGCGCCTCGGCTGTAAGCATTGGATTTTGGATGCGCCCGAAGGGCAGAGGGGGAGAATTCTTAAAGAGGGGGAGATGTTGAAGCAGGTTCAAAATGCGGCTTGCTGCTTTTTGAACGGCGAGACCTCCCTCCTCTTTAAGCGGCTTTTCTTTTCGTACTTTTCTTGCAGCTGTTGGCAAGAAAAGTACATATATCCCTACACCAGTTACTTCAAACAAAAAAGCGAGGAGCTTTGCAAAGCTCCTCGCAAAAATATTAAACACCGATATCGAAGGACAAACGGTAAAGTCTCTCCATTTTCGCCTGCTTATAAGCACATTCCGACTTCATCTCGGCGATCGCGTCGGGGCTGAAGCGGTCAAGGTCTCCGTCCTTGAGTCTGCCCTTATACATTCTGTCAAGCACCAGCGCGTAGTTGATGTCTGCGGTGGTGATCCTACCCTCGTGAACGCACATTACCACGTTGCTCTTGCCCTCAAGCAAGCAGCTTACCGCGTTTGCGCCCATCTGCGTTGCGGTGAGACGGTCACGGAGCGTGGGCGAGCCGCCGCGGACAATGTGACCGAGTCGCGCAAACTTGGTCTCAATACCCGTCTGCTCCTCGAGCTTTCTTCCGAAAACCTCGCTGTACTTATGCTCGCGGTCGAGTGAAACACCCTCTGCGAACAAGCCTACCATACCTCTCTTGCCGCAGTCTCTTGCGTGCTTGAAGCGCGAGATCGCATAGTCCTCGTCGAAGGGAACCTCGGGGATCGCGATCGCGACCGCGCCCGAAGAAATGCCTGCGTAAAGTGCGATCATACCGCTGTCGCGTCCCATTACCTCAATGATATTGCATCTTGCGTGCGATTCGCAGGTCTCACGGAGTGCGCCGACCATGTTGAGAACCGTGTTCATCGCGGTGTCGAAGCCGATGGTGTACTCGGTCGCGCTTATGTCATTGTCGATGGTGCAGGGGATACCAATGGAGGGGATACCGTGATTGGTCAGATCGGTCGCGCCGCGAAACGTTCCGTCGCCGCCGAGAGCGACGATGGCGTCGATCTGATTCTCCTCGCAGGTCTTGATAGCCTTTGCCATACCCTCGGGAGTTGCAAACTCGGGGCAACGCGAGCTGTAGAGCATTGTGCCGCCGCGGGTGATTATATTGGATACGTCGCGGCTTCCAAGGGGACGAAGATCTCCGTTGATGAGTCCGCTATATCCCTCGTTTATTCCAACTACCTCGATTCCCTCGGAGAGCGCCTTTCTGGTCACGGCGCGGATCGCCGCGTTCATACCGGGAGCGTCACCACCCGAGGTCAATACGCCTATTTTTCTGAATTTTGCCATTTTATAAGATTCCTTTCGGATATATTTACACTATTTGTCAGCCAAAGACAATGTATATTTTAATATATTTTTCGCATTAAATCAAGAGCTTAACGGAAATTTGTCAAAATAATTTTGCGATTTTTTGCAAAAAAGATGATTTTTCGGTGCTATCAGCCCTTTTTCAGCATTTCTGCGAGCTTTTTTGCGGCGAAAAGCGCGGT
>JAZSGD010000084.1:0-2414 GCA_045532555.1 Eubacteriales bacterium
CCGGGAGAAAGTCAAGGTCAAAGATCGGAGCGTGCAGCTATGAACGTAAAAAAACTGATCCTAACCAATCTCCCGTATGTGCTGTTCATGTATCCCTTCGACAAGGTATCCCAGGCCTTTCGTCTGGCACCGGGGGCGAACCTCTCCGCAAAGATACTCTCCATCGGGGATGGATTTGCAAATGCCTTTTCCTCCCTTGCGCCCAGCTTCCACCTTGTTGACCTCTTGATCGGTATTGTTGGCGCGGTCATTATCCGCTTGATCGTGCATTTCAAGGGCAAGAACGCAAAGAAGTACCGCCACGGTGTGGAGTACGGCAGTGCCCGATGGGGTACGCCTGCGGATATCGCCCCGTTTGTGGACGAGGACTTTTTCAACAATATCCCCATCACGCAGACCGAGCGTATCACAATGTCGAGCAGACCGAAACAGCCCAAATACGCGAGAAACAAAAACATTCTTGTGATCGGAGGCAGCGGCAGCGGTAAAACAAGGTTCTTCTGCAAGCCTTCTCTCCTTCAATGCCATTCCTCCTACGTCGTGACCGATCCGAAAGGCACGATCTTAAACGAGGTGGGACGCCTCCTGGAGCGAAAGAAATACCGTATCAAAAGCCTTAACCTCATAAATTTCAAAAAATCTATGCGGTATAACCCTCTGGCGTATATCCGATCCGAAAAGGATATTTTGAAGCTGGTAAACGCCCTGATTATGAATACCAAAGGCGAGGGCGACAAATCCGGCGAGGATTTCTGGGTAAAGGCGGAACGCCTCTATTACTCGGCCCTGATCGGATATATCTGGTATGAGGCCACGGAGGACGAAAAAAACTTCATAACGCTGCTTGATCTCATCAATGCCAGTGAAGCCAGGGAGGACGACGAGGAATACCAAAGCCCCGTTGACCTCCTTTTTGCTGACCTGGAGGAAAAAGACCCGGACCATTTCGCCGTCAAGCAGTATAAGAAATTCAAGATGGCCGCGGGCAAGACCTTAAAATCCATCCTCATTAGCTGCGGTGCCCGTCTCGCTCCCTTCGATATCAAGGAGCTGCGGGAGCTTATGGCCTATGACGAATTGGAGCTTGATACTCTGGGCGACAGCAAGGCGGCGCTGTTCGTTATCATCAGCGATACCGACAGCACCTTTAACTTTGTTGCCGCCCTTATGTATAGTCAGCTTTTCAACCTTCTTTGCGACAAGGCGGATGATTTCTACGGCGGGCGCTTACCCGTCCACGTCCGTCTGATCCTGGACGAATTTGCGAATATCGGACAGATACCCGCATTTGACAAGCTGATCGCCACCATCCGGAGCCGTGAAATATCGGCGTCCATCATTCTGCAATCGCAGAGTCAGTTAAAAGCCATTTACAAGGACAGCGCGGATACCATTGTGGGCAACTGCGACAGCACCTTGTTTTTGGGAGGCAAGGAGAAAACGACCCTGAAAGAAATATCGGAGCTGCTGGGCAAAGAGACCATCGACAGCTACAACCGATCCGAAAACAGGGGCACGCAAATCTCCCACGGTCTCAGTTATCAGAAATTAGGAAAGGAGTTGATGACCCAGGACGAACTTGCTGTTATGGACGGAGGCAAGTGTATTTTTATGCTGCGAGGCGTGCGTCCCTTCTTCTCGGACAAATACGACCTCACAAGGCACCCGAACTTCAAATACACAGCCGACGCCGACCCTAAAAATGTCTTTGACATGGAACGGTACATGAAGAAACAGCGCGCCGTGGTAAAGCCTACGGACCGTTTCGATGTGTACGAGATCGACGTAACCACATAAAAACCAAAATCAAAAACATTTTTTAGGAGGATTTACTTTATGGAATTTTTCAATAGCGCAGTTGGTGTATTGCAGACTCTCGTTATCGCTCTCGGTGCCGGTCTCGGTATCTGGGGTGTTATCAACCTTCTGGAAGGCTACGGCAACGATAACCCCGGCGCCAAGTCCCAGGGTATGAAGCAGCTTATGGCCGGCGGCGGTGTTGCCCTCATCGGTATCACCCTCGTACCTCTGCTCTCCGGTTTGTTCGGTTAATCGTCCGGCGGTGATCGCTTATGGGCGGCATACTCGACAAACTGGGTGAGTGGCTCAGGGGGCTGCTCATTGAGGGTATCACAGGAAACCTGTCGGGCATGTTCGACACAGTGAACGATAAAGTAAGCGAGATCGCCGGAGAAGTGGGACAGACGCCGCTGAATTGGAACAGCGGCGTCTATTCCATGATCCGTAATCTTTCAGAATCGGTCATTGTCCCGATAGCCGGGGTTATCCTGACTTTCGTTATGTGTTATGAGCTGATCCAGCTTGTGACAGAAAAGAATAATATGCACGACGTTGACACCTGGATGTTCTTCAAGTGGATTTTCAAGACCTTCTGCGCCGTGCTGATCGTAACC
>JAZSGD010000188.1:0-2261 GCA_045532555.1 Eubacteriales bacterium
AGGAACAACTCCTTGGCTCACAGAACGACATGGCTACGATCCGACTTAGCCACGCCTTGGTGTACATGATATTGCCGACAATTCTGCCGTCAAGCTCAAGCACGAACGCAAGCTCGGGGATGAAGTCGGGATGATTTCTCATCATATGCACGTAATAATGCTCGTCCGCACCCGGTTTATAGACGTTCCAAAATGCCTCGCGGGTAAGCTCTTCAACTGCTCTGTAGTCTTTTTCTGTTTCTAAACGTATCGTCAAATTTTCCATTTATATTTCCTCCAATGTATCGTGACAAGTCAATTGTATAGATATATTATACCACAAAATTGTGAATAGTTCAATTCCCTAAGCTAAAAATGATTGAAATGTTCATAAAAATATGGTATAATAAACTCGTTGATAAATAAGAATTTGAACCACTCAATCATATAAGCGCAAAGGAGAAATAGAAGTGAAAAAAATATCTTTTATATTAGTAATCGTTTTATTGGCTGTAACTCTTTTTGGCTGTGAAAATGGATATGTAAACAAATACACGGCGAAAACTATGCAAACATCCTGTTGGGATGACGAGGCGAGTATGGAGTTTTCTGATTTTGAGGGGATATACCATTTCAAGTTAAAAGGAAAAAATGACAGTGACCACACCCTTGAATACGATGCAAGTCTTGGAAAAGGCGAGGTAAATGTGTACATTGGTGTAAACGGAGAAAAAGAGCTGATGTTTACAATCAAGGGCGGCGAGTCATACGATAATACAATTACTTTGGACGATAAATATGACGGTGCGAAAACTATATATGTTATTGTTGAATCTGAAAACAAAAGCTCAAACGGCGATTTTGAATTCGAATACAACTAAAAAGGACGAACAAATTCCAATTTGACGAGGTGTTAGAATGAACAGACCATATATTATTTGCCATATGGTGACGAGCATTGACGGCAAGGTTACAGGCGACTTTTTGTTTCAGCCGGAGTGCGTCGGCGCAACCGAAATCTATTACCGTTTGAACAGAGAATTGAAAGCCGACGTCTTTATCTGTGGACGCGTGACGATGGAAGGCAGCTTCACGGGCGGTTGGTATCCCGATTTAAGTCAGTACAAGCCCGTGCATCACGATATGGATAAAAAGATGGATTTTATCGTCGACGATCTCAGTGGATTTTATGCTATTGCATTCGATACGCACGGAAAGCTCGGATGGCAATCGAATAAGATCATTGATCCCGACGGTGATCCCGGATATGACGGCGCGCAGATCATTGAGGTGCTGTCGGAACAGGTTGACGAGCGTTATCTTGGCTATCTGGAAGAAATGGAGATCCCGTATATCTTCGCAGGTGAGGATTGCATTGACGTGGAGCTTGCTTTGTTCAAGCTGAAGAATATTATCGGTTGCAACTCTCTGCTTTTAGAGGGCGGTAGCATCATCAACGGCGCATTCGAAAGGGCAGGGGCAGTTCATGAATTAAGTCTTGTAGTTGCTCCCACCGTAGCAGGCAAGGACAGCAAGCCGTTGTTTATGGATTCGGATATTGCGAACTTTGAACTTGTCAGTGCCGATAAAGAAAATGGAAACCTTGTTTTGAATTATAAGAGGGCGAAATGTTAACTTATACTTACATATCAAAAGGAAATTTCGGCTTGGTCGAGAAGCCAAAGCCGGTCATACAGCACGAGAGGGATGCCATTGTCAAGGTGACTTTGGCGAGTATCTGTTCAAGCGACCTACATATCAAGCACGGCAGCGTGCCGAGAGCAGTCGAGGGAATCACGGTCGGACACGAGATGGTCGGCATCGTGGAAGAGGTCGGCTCGGCGGTTACGCACGTAAAGCCCGGCGACAGAGTCACGGTCAACGTGGAAACATTCTGCGGCGAGTGCTTCTTCTGCAAGAAGGGATTCGTCAACAACTGCACCGACAAGAACGGCGGTTGGGCGCTCGGTTGCCGCATCGATGGCGGTCAAGCAGAGTACGTTCGCGTGCCGTTTGCAGATCAGGGCTTGAACAAGATTCCCGAAAGCGTGACCGACAGACAAGCTCTGCTCGTGGGTGACGTTCTTGCCACGGGTTATTGGGCGGCGAAGATATCGGAGATTACCGAGGATGATACCGTTCTCATTATCGGAGCAGGACCCACGGGAATTTGCACGCTCCTTTGCGTGATGCTGAAAAATCCCAAGCGCATCATTGTGTGTGAGAAGGACGAGAACCGCGTCAAGTTTGTGAATGATCACTATCCC
Organism: Eubacteriales bacterium; assembly: GCA_045532555.1. Classification (GTDB taxonomy): domain Bacteria; phylum Bacillota; class Clostridia; order Oscillospirales; family CAG-272; genus SVTX01. The sequence continues at coordinate 2,247 of JAZSGD010000188.1, forward strand.
AACGTGCTGACGGTC
>JAZSGD010000299.1:0-2383 GCA_045532555.1 Eubacteriales bacterium
GGGGAGTAAAATCCGCGTCGCGCAAAATATCGGAGAGATTTTTCGCCGCAGTCTCGTTCTCGGTCATTATTATCACCGCGTAGCCGCCGTGCTGATAGGTCACGAGGTCCTCGCAAAGCAGGTCGAGATTTCCCGTGTAGCTGACGGGCTGACGGGTGCGGAAGCCGAACATTCCCGCAAGCCGCTTGCCTCCAAGTCCGCCCGAAAGCGAATTTAGGTGAACGGTGACGTTTTCATCAAAAAAGAGCTCAAGCGCCGCCTCAGGCTTTGAATATTCGGCATATTTCGGGAAGAGAGTGCCGCCTGCGACAAGCTCCTTGATCATTTCATTTTCGTGCCACTTCTCTGCCTTTATTCTGTCGCTTACCGCCGCGGTGGAACGGACGATGACAAGCGTTTTTTCGTCGAAATAGTCGAGCAGACTGCACTTTTCGGGGTAGACGAGCGAGATATATTTGTCAACGAAGCTGACCTCCGAAAGCTCACCCGAAAGCGCCGCGATCTCTCGTGTCAAGGTCTCGCAGACCTTTTCGTCGTGCGATTCGCGGAAGCGTATGCGGATCGCCTTTTCAAGTCGGTCACGCACCTCGGCGGTTATAAGCAGCTCTCTTGCGGGGGTAAAGGTCGCCTCGCGCACGTTGACGGTCGATCTCTGCGTTTCGACGTCGAAGATGCTCATTCGGTCGATCTCATCGTCGAAAAATTCTATTCGTAGTGGGAACGCGCCGCGCCTTGTGTCGCCGTCTGCGGTCTTGAATTCTCCGTTCGGCGCGTAAACGTCAACTATGCCGCCGCGGAGCGCGAACTGTCCCGCGCCCTCGACCATATCAACACGAGAAAATCCTGCCGCGACAAGCCTTTCGGCAAGTCTTGCTGGCTCGGTCCTCGTGTCGTAATCGACTCTGATGACGCTCTCGCGCAGAACACTCGGTGGCATCGTATAGCCAAGTGCAACGTCGGGTGTGGTCAGGACGAAATCGTAGTCGCCCGAAAGTATGCCCGAAAGCACCTTTAGCCTCTCGTGCTCAAACTCACGGGAGGCGGTTACGTTATGAAAGGTGAGGTCACGCGCGACGAAAAACGTCGAGGGGTGTCCGAACTGCTCGAGGTCTCGGCGCAGTCTTTGGCACTCCTTTTCCTCGGGACAGATGATCAGCACGGGAGTTTTCCGACTCGCCGCACTGTCCTCGCAAAGACAGACCGTGAGCGCGTCCGCCGCGCCCGTGCAAAGTCCGCTTGCTAAAATGGGCAACGACTTGCCGCGAAAGCCCTTTTCGACCGCTTCAAGCAGTCCCGTGTATTCTCTGTCCGCGCGTATTGGGGTGGTTAAAATGTTGGGCATTTGTGTTCCTTTATGGTTGTTGGTAGTTAGTTTGTGTGTCGATTTTCCACCTTTTTTGAATAAAAACCTACGCAAACCGCTTGCGGTTTGCTCTGCGAGTTTGCTCCGCAAACCTCGGGTGGAGCCAAAAAACTTCCCCGCATTTTGGGGTGCTTTTAGGGTGGCGGTGGATTTTTTCTTCGGCAAGCCTTGAAAAAATCCCTCACTGGCGGTTATTTATTGCAAGGGTTTAGAACCCAGCCGATGCTGTGCAACTCATTTTAGAGTTTCTTCAAGTTAAAGTTAAATGATGTGTCTTGGGTTCAATACGGTAGGACGTTTGTTATCTCAGTAGGCTGACTTTTTCGGCTTGCCGAAAAATTAGAGTTTTCAGCTTGCTGAAAACAAACACCCTTGTTAGAACCCAAAATACAGGAAGTTTTTTGCGGAGCTTTTTTCCCAAAAAAGCGACTCGCCGAAGGCACTCGTCTCATTCACTAACTTCCTCTAATCCTCAAATCACTTTCTCGAATTACAGATCTGCATAGCGCCGTCGACGTCGCCGCAGAGGAGCTTTTCGAGTCCGTCGTAAGCGACGACGAAGCAATCGAAAAGCGTCTTTTTATCGGCATCGGAGAGAGTTCCGAGCACCCAATCCGCCATATCGTAATCGGGGTGGGGCTTTTTGCCGACACCGAAACGGATCCTGGGGAAATTATCGCTTCCCATACGTGTAATTATCGAGCGCAGACCCTTCTGACCGCCGTCCGATCCGCTTTTGCGGACTCTCATACGACCGACGTCAAGATTCACGTCGTCCGAGAGCACGATTATATTTTCGATCGGGATTTTATAAAAGTTCGCCGCCTCAATGACCGCATCTCCCGAGGCATTCATAAGGGTCTGCGGCTTCATCAAAAGAACGCGCTTGCCCGCGATCGTAGCCTCGCCCACGAGAGATTTGAACTTGGAGCGATTGACGGTCGCACCGCACTTCTGCGAGATGTAGTCCATCGCTAAAAATCCCGCGTTGTGACGGGTGTAAAAATACTTGTCACCGGG
>JAZSGD010000332.1:0-15612 GCA_045532555.1 Eubacteriales bacterium
CGCGAGGAATATATCGCAAAATGCGAGACTGTAAGCGCAGAGGAGTATTACAGACACTCCGACCGATATGAAGACGAATTTGTAACGATGACTCTGGTCGTTACCGAAAAGTTTACCGACCCCGACGGATACAAATACACCACTTACTATCTTTGCTCCGATGTCGGCGGGAAATATCAGATAATGATCCGCGACTGCTCGCAGGACGAGGTCTGCAACTATGCTGTGGGCGATGAGATAGTCATATACGGAGAGGGCGCGGGAGATAAAGAAGTGTATGATACACTCTATAATATTAAGTCTGCACCGTGCATAAATGTGGCGTATATTGAGATCATTGAATGATGTGCTTGTTGAGATGCGCCCGTAATGGAAAGTAAAAAAAGGCCCGTACGGCGACATTTTGCGCAGCAAAAGTCGGTGAGTGAGCGATAGCGAACGTAATAATCGTTACGCTTTGCGAAACAGGAACCTTTGCACACAAATTTCAAGCAATTTTGGGCGATTAGAGTTCGATTGAATCTGCATGGAAAGCAAAAAGACCCGTACGGGAATCAGAACCTTTGCACACAAATTGCAAGCAATTTGTGGCGATGGATTCGATTGACACCGCCACGGGTAATGAAAAAAGGAAACGTCCGAACTTTCTGTTCGGACGTTTCCTTTTTTGGTGACCCGTACGGGAATCGAACCCATGTTACAGCCGTGAAAGGGCCGTGTCTTAACCGCTTGACCAACGGGCCGTTATTCCACCGCGATTGCGGTGGAATTATTTAAAATGGTAGCGGGAATTGGACTTGAACCCATGACCTACCGGGTATGAACCGGTTGCTCTAGCCAACTGAGCTATCCCGCCATATTTGCCGTTCGTTTGCGAACGCTTAGATATTATACCACAAACCCCTTGTCTTGTCAACACTTATTTTAAAAATTCATAAAATTATTATTTTGTTAACACAATAGAAACAAAGACGCGGAGTTGATCCAATTTTTATCTTTGCGGCGAAACGGCATTTTCGAGAAATTAAGCAAGGCGGTCGGAAACGACCGCCTTGCGTTCTTAGATGTTCTTAGTATTTAGAAACAGAAGTGACTTCTTCTCCGTCAAGCACGCGCTGTGCATCGGCAATTATCTTATCGATATAGCTTCTGAGTACGTAAAAGCTTCCGTATGCTTTTTCAGAATCAGATACGTATTCTCCGCTTTCTTCATCGTAAGATATTGATTCGATGGTAATATAAGACTTTCTTTCGGTATACTGATAGAATCTGTATACTGTATTTCTTTCATTTCCGTAAAGGTCCTTGCCGTAGATGGTGATCACGGCCTGGCACTTGGAATCGTCGAGAGCTCGGAACGCCGCCATTTCCTCCTCGCTGAGCTCTGCCATGCCCTCGAGAGACGCATAGAGCAAAGATCCGTAAAGCTGCTGGAAGTTTTTCATAGCAGAATATACCACTTCTCTTCCTGCAGAGTTGGTTGCTGCGATGTTATAGTCGAGCAACTTTCCGTTGGCAATTATTTTAGCAACGTAGGTCTCATTGGATGCCAGGGTGACAACACCCCAGCTTCCTGTTTCCTCGTTTACGACGAGGATGTTGCCGCCCTCGGTCACATAGTAAGCACCCGTATTCCAAACTCCGATAGTGCACTCCTTATAGGTTGCCTTTGCCCAGGTTTTTTTGCTGCTGTCGTATGCCTGGATCATATTTGCTTCCTCGTCGTATTGAAGCTTTTTCTCACTAAGCGGATAGTAGGTCTCGGGGTATCTGGTCAAGTTGCCGTTGCTGCCATATTTTGCTTCGATCTCAACAGCACTCTGAGCCAACATGCTTGTCTTACTGTCTGCAAAGTAAATGCCGCTGGAAAGATCATCAAGCATGCTCCATTCTCCCGTTTTCGAATTAATGAGCACGTATTTTCCGTCTGAGGTCACGAACAGATTTCCGCTTCCCCAGCGTCCTCTGTTGTAGGTTGCATATTTTTTCTCCAGCTCCTGTCCTACGTGGGAGGTCTTGGAGGTCAGATACAAATATCCGGTATTTGTAATGAAGAAATCGGTCTGCAGATACGACTCTCCCTTGACGGTATCTGATGCCAGCAAGTTGCCCTCCGCGTCTGCGATCGAGATCTGTGCATACAGATAGTAACCCTTATTGGGATCGTATGCGAGATTATAGAAATAGTACGCGGTCGCGTCGTTTTCTCCGTCTCCGTTAATATCGAGATCACCCGTTTCAACGAAAAGATATTTTTCGTCTTCCGCAACTCCTGCAGTGTATACGAGGGGAGTTATCAGATAGTCGCCCGTGTAGGTTGCCACAAGATCCTCTCCGTTGCACTTGAGGACGTACTTGCCGTCTGCATTTTTCACGATGCTGTAGATGTTATCGCCCTCGCTGATCTTATTTCCCGTTTTTTCGGAATAGATCATATATTTTGATGCCGAATCTTCTATTACAAAATTCACGTTGAGCATCGGCGATTCTACAACGATCTCGGAAACGTGGCCGATATCGAGCTGGATATAGTGGGGGCTGTACCATTCGATCTCGTCCCACTCAAGAAAATACAGACTGCTTTCCGAAACGCCGACTATCATATCGTAAAGGTCCGAATATGCGTAATAAACACCGTCGTCTGTCTTTTCACTTATTTGAATGAAGTTTTGCACGATCATAGCATTACCCTTTTCGTCGGTGGTCCTATAATCGAACGATATTACGTACGCAGGATCTACAAGGCCGTATTTTTCAAGCTCGTCGCTGTCGGGTGAGAGCTTTATTACCTCGGTGAACTTCGTATCGTAGAAATTGTACAGCATATCGGAAATGCTGTCGCTGTTTATATAATATCCCTCGGTATACTCAAGCTCTGAGACGTAGGGCAGATACTGGTACATTCCGACTCTCTCTTTGAGAGGCACGTAGGAAAAGTGGCATGCCAACGAACTGTTTGAGCGCATCAACGAGAGGTAATTCTTCTTGAACTCTTTGACGTCGATCTCACCCATATTGTCCACGTCGGTTCCGTATATCGCCTCAAGTCCGAGCTGGATAGCTTCATAATCAATGTCCTGATATATAATGAAATTCGAAACGTCAAAATGTGTATTCATTCCCATAGGATACACGATGGTGGGGGTTATCATGGACTCTATGCTCTGCAGAACCGTATCCTCGAGTCCGTATGAGGTGAGAACGTATATAGTTTCCCTGCCCTCGTACAAAGCGTAATAACCGGAGCCGTCAACGGTGGCGTCACCGATGATGACCTTGTGGCTGGCGCCCTTCATATTTGTAATAACGAACCACGCGGGAGCATATTCATACTCCTCTCCCGTTTCTTCGTCAACTCTGGTTTGGGCAACCAGGCCGTATTCCGAAAGATCTACCGAGCCGTCATCAAGAGTGAGAGGGGCTTCGAGTCGCATCGTCGAAAGTGTGTATCCGCAGGCGGACGAAAGGTATGCAAACTTATTGACGTCGTAGGGCGCGTCCTCGTTTCCTACTATTTCAAAAGCGTTGCTGCTGTTGCTCTGTCTTTTGAAGGTGTACGTGCCGTATTCGTTGTGGACCTCGATCGAGCTTATGATCTTTGATTTATCCTTTGTCGACGAGGCATCGTACGTCCACTGCGGAAACATCAGAACGTATTGTGCGTATCCTACCTCCTCGGTTCCTGATACGTCGACGACGGCATAGACCGAGTATGCTCCCGTTTCCGGGTCGATTTTTACTTGTGTTCCTGCGTCGGTCTGATAATATCCCTCGTTATTCTGATCCAGAACCTCGCCGCTTTTATCGCAAAGCATATATTCACCGTTAAATTTTTTGATGTAATACTTCGTTCCGTCTACGTCGGGATAAGTATATATGTCGACCAAGTAATTCTCGGCGATGAGCGTCACAACAAGCAGCGCCACGGCAATAACCATAAGGACTATTGCCAAGCGTTGCTTTTTCAGCGCGGAACGCTTTTTGATCTTTTTGATCGTCGAGTTTTCGACGCTTGTGTTAATGTTGTTTGTTGACATAATTTATAATTCCTGATTGGAAAATTTTTGCGTTTTTTATCTGTATTTTCTGCGAATTGTTATAACGATTCCCGCAGAGAAAATAAGAATAGGCGGAATCAGCACAAGGCAATACAGCCAAGCGGGCGCATTGACATTCTTTAACGCTGCTTCGTCCTTGATATCATAAACGTAGATGCCCTTGAGCGAAAGATTGGTCGCAACGGTTTCGTTGCCTGTGTTTCTCAGCGCCGACAAAAGAACGTCGGTGTTGCCGTAAGACTTGGAATTAAGCACCTCGTTAGTCAAAAAGTCGGTCGATGCCAGTGCGAGAACGTACGAGGACTGCGTTGTGCTCGTGAGATTGGTTTCCTGCACGTACTCGGACTCTTGCGTTATCGTCATAAGCTTGAAGAGGTTGGAATCTGTGGCGATCTCATATACCTCTCCGTTCGTCAAAGCGGACGCGGTGTTGTAGGTAGTGAAAACGTCGAGCATGGTACGTGTTACTCCGTTTTTATAATAACCGTAATACACGTATTCACTCGTGGTTTCGGTCGCGGTGGCATATCTTCTGACGTAGTTGTCGGCAGGGGCGATCGCCGTGCTGTTCCCGAAAATGACCTTCGCGGGATAAACGCTCTTTCTCATATCCTCGGTCAGCGTTGCACCGAGACCTGCGGTGGCATAGTTTCCAACAACTACGCTTCCTACGCCTCCGTTGGTGCAGTTTATCTGATCCTCAATGACGTAATTCTCAGAGTTCTCATCTCTGTTTACGCTGACTCCCCACTCCTCAAGGTATTCCTCGAGGCTTGGAAGCTTCGGCGTGTCGGGGTTGCAGATGAAGAAGAAGGATTTTGACTGGTCGAGATACTTATCGAGCTTTTCGATCTCGGAAATCTCTCCCTCGTCAAGCTCGCCAAATGCCTTGTAATCCTCGGTGGGATCGAAGGTGATTATCATTCTGCAATCCTCGGGGATATCCTCGTTTTCAAGATCAAGGATCTGCACGGTATATCCCGCGCTCTTGATCAAGGCAATGAACGTGGAATATTCTTCCTTGACGTTTCCATTTCCGTCAAACAGAGATTCTCCGTGGTTAGAGGTGATACAACATATAGGAGATTCGACTCTCGTGACCGACATTATCATAGCGGTCAATCTCTGCTCGCCGTTGTAAGCCCAAGGCTTGTCTGCAGTTGATTCGGTATAATAAAAGGAGTTTACTCCCTGAACGAGATATTCCGAGCCGAATTCAACTATAACGTCGGAATTATACAGCGTTGCCGCCGAGTTGACCTTGTATTTTTGAACCGACGACGGATTTGTAGCTATATCTATATACTGCACGCTAACGTGATCGGGAAAGCTTTTCGCGATAGAGCGCGCTGTATAGCTTACGTATCTCGTAAGCTCGTCATCTTCGAGGACGTCTCTGTCGGAGCAGAACACGATATTGAGTTTTATCGGGTCTTCCCCTCTCTCTGCTCTTTCCTTGTTGGTCTGATCTATCATAGGAATGACGCGATCTGCGATCATATCCTTGCAATCATCCGACAAGGTGTACATATTTGTTTTACCGCTTTTGTAAAGTGTCTGGCTTAAGTCTATATAAAACATCTGCCTGTCGCCGATCACGGAGAACAGTATATTGAAAACAACCACAGCCAAAAGCACGATCGCGGTGATCACGGTCAATTTCTTTGGGCTTTTGCGAATATAAATTGCCTCGCTATCGGCAGAAAGCTGGGAATTATCTGTCTTTTCTTGCTTGTTTATCATATAGCGTCCTCCTTTCCGTTGGACTTGCGAATTATCATAAATATCTTCTCCTTACAAGAACGAAGATGCCCACTCCTGCGCAAATGACTGCGGGAATGACTGTCAGCAACACGGTAAGTGTGTTTGCCTGACTCGTCGGCAGGCTTTCAATATCGGTATTTCCAAACGATTTGACCGTCATATTAACGGGGGCTTTATCCATACCCATATATCTGAAAATGTAGGTAAGCGCTGAATTGTTCGAAAGCGCGGCAGATTTCAGCGCGCTTTGCTTGGCAAATTCGGTAGATGCCGAAGCGACAAGACAAGCCTGCTTACCGTTTTCGCAAGCCTGCGTAGCAATAGCCATCAATGTGAAGGGATCTTCAGACGCTCTCGCTACTGCTCTGCCGCCTGCCCAAGCCTCCGCGGAGGAATGTGAGGTCATCAGAGCGCTTACGGTTCTCTTTTTGTTTTCAACGGTTTTTGTATAGTTGCCTTTGTCATCGGATTCAAATCCGTCCGCAAAGTCGATGCAAGTCGTATTTCCAAAAGCGCTCGACGCGCTGATTTTGGACAATATCTCTGCGCCGATTCCCTTGCCTGCTTTCTCGGCAAGAACGGTATAACCGTCGACCGACAAGGAATGACTCGGATCCTTGATCATATAGCAATCCTCGATCCCGTCCGTTCCCGTTTCGTGCTTATACGTGATTCCCCAATCTGCCATAAAGGCTTCAAGGTTTGCTCTGCCGCCCGAAACGAACGTATCCGCTGACAAGAAGATCATATATTTTCCGCCCGCGTTCATATATTCGTTCAGCTTGTCGACCTCGGACACTGCTGAGATGTTATCTGAAACTATAAGGTCCTGCTTGGGATCAAAGGTGATGAGAAGGTCGCAATCCTCGGGGATATCTTCAGTCGAAAGGTCGAGGTAGCTGATCGCATACCCTGCCTCTATCACCGTTCTCAAAAGCTCATAATCATCCATAGCCTCACCGTGATTTGCGGTGAAATAGCACATTGGAGTATCCTCTTGGGTGACGAGCATAAGGCTGGATGCAAGCACCTTTTCTCCGTTGTAGGCGGAGATTTCCGTAGAGTTGTACGAATCGAGGACGTAAAAATCTGTAAGACTTATAGCTTTATAATTTCCGTTAAAGGCACATACCACGTCGGTGGTCGCCGAAACTCCGTATGCGCGCGCCTCGGACGGATTTTCCCAAATGTTCAGAAATTCGATCTCTATATATCCGTCAAACATTTCCGAAAGCTCGCGAACCGATTCGAGAACGTATTTCTGTGTGGTCTCTGCCATGACGTTTTCTTCTTCGTCGCAGAAAATGACCGTTATTTTCTCGGGCTTCTGCCCGTTTGCCTCAAGCTGCTTGTTCGTTTCATCCACTGCGGGAATGACAAACTCCTCGACGTAGTCCTCGCAAGTTTCGCTTATGTTGTATACGAAAGAAAGATTCATATTCTTATACATCCACTCATAGCGAGCCGCCAAGGTTGCCGTGATCACGTTTATTATGACCACAACGGCCAACGCGAGCAAGGTTACTATCGTCGCGACGCTTCCGTATCGCAGCTTTCGGCTTTTGATAAATTTTTTCATCTAAACTACCTCAAACAAACGATAACGTCAATTCCAACGTCGTTTTTCGTAAACGCGGACAGTAAGGAACAGAAATACGAACGTGAGCGACAAGTAATAAACTACTGCCGCAATATCAAAAACTCCGTTTGACAAGTTCGTGAATCTGCCAAGAACGGAGATCCAGTTGAGCGCAGTTCTGATCCATACTACAGGAACAAACGAAGAAATAAGGCTTGTAAATATCAGTCCGAATATTGCTGCCATTGTAATTATCGCTGCCGCAAGCTGATTTTCGGTAAGCGTGGACACAAGTGTTCCGAGAGCAATGAACACTGCGCCGATAAGTATGATCGCGATCATACTTCCGACGATCTGCGCGGTCACGGGACCTACGTAGGTCGTAGCATACGATAAATTGCCTCTTTCAGCCGCCGCTATCACGTACAAGGGGATGAAGTTTATGCAGGAAACCAGCATACAACCGAAAAACATCGTAAACGCCGCGAAAAACTTGCCAAGCACCATCCCCGTTAAAGAAATGGGCGCGGTCAGAAGCAACTGCTCGGTACGCAGCTTCTTCTCTTCTGCAAAAAGACGCATAGTGAGCAAAGGAAGCAAAAGCACCAAAACGAATATCATCAAAAGAAAATACGATGAAGTGTCATAGGTTTTTGAAAGAAAAGTCGTGTATGAGAAAAGAAGCGCGGAGACCGCGAGAAAAATTCCCACGAAGACAAATCCAAGCGGATTTGTGAAATAAGAGCGCAATTCCTTTTTATAAATAGCAAGCATGATTTTTGCCCTTTCAGTTGATTTTTACAGATTCTCGTCGGATACTTCCTCTGCCGCCTCTGCTCTTTTTTGCTCGGCGTTCTTTACGAGAGTATCTGCAAGGTCGTTTTCGAGAGTGTTTCTTGTGCGTCTGGTTCGTTTTTGCGCGCTTGACTTGTTGCGCTTTCCCGACTCGGCAGCAGGGTTGTCGTCCTCGGTCTTGTTTACTACGGTTATAAAGATGTCCTCAAGACTCATTCCCAAGGATTCGAGTCCTATCATTGCCCAATCGTGTTCGGCGACCGTGTAGAAGAGCTTTTTGCGGACGTCAACTCCAAACTCGCTCTCTACCATATACGTACAAGCATCTCCGTCCTTCTGGGCGAGCAGCTCTGCGTACGAAACTCCGGGAAGATTCTTAATCGTGTCGAGGACCTCTCTTTGAGGACCGCAGATCTTGACGTTGAATCTTCTGTTTCCTTCGACGACACGGGTGATGTTCTCGGTCTTTTCGTCGGCGACGATCTTGCCCTTGTTGATGATGATTATACGGTCACAAACCGCTTGAACCTCTTGCAGAATATGTGTTGACAAGAGAACGGTGTGATCCTTTCCAAGCGAACGGATAAGGCTTCTGATCTCGATTATCTGCTTGGGGTCAAGACCAACCGTGGGCTCGTCGAATATGATAACCGGCGGATTTCCTATAAGTGCCTGCGCGACACCTACTCTCTGTCTGTATCCCTTTGAAAGATTGCGGATGAGTCTCTTTCTGACATGTGATATCTTGACAACCTCGCAGATCTCCGCAAGGTGAGGCTCGCGCTCAAGCGTACAGCCTTTGAGCTCGTAATTGAATTTAAGATATTCGTCTACCGTCATGTCAAGGTATACGGGGGGCTGCTCGGGGAGATATCCGATGAGCTTTTTTGCTCCGATAGGATCGGCGAGAACGTCGATTCCGTCAATCGAAACTCTGCCTGCCGATGCCGACAGATACCCCGTCAATATATTCATCGTCGTGCTCTTTCCCGCGCCGTTCGGACCGAGAAAACCTACCGTCTCTCCATTTTGTATCTCAAAGCTTATGTCGTCCACGGCACAATTTGAGCCGTAGTTCTTTGTTAAACGTTCGATTTTAATCATCAGATCTTGACCGTTCCTTTTATAAATTTAAAAATAAGCATACATCTTGTATTATAACACCGATTTGTAAACTACGAATGAACGCACGATCAAAAAAAGATGCGGAATCATTGAATTTTGCGTGAGTTTTGGGCGTTTTTTGATATTTGGTACAAACCACTTGACGAGATCGTGTTTTTTTGATAAAATAGTATTTGTGAAAATATGCACTTATATTAGGAGAAGATTATGAGCAACATCAAAGATATAAGCCTCTGGGAATCGGGCAGAGACAAGATCGAGTGGGTACGTTCATACATGCCCCTGCTCTCTACCATTGAGGAGGAATTCAAAAAAACACAGCCCTTCGCGGGACTTAAGATCTCTATGTCGATCCATCTTGAAGCGAAGACCGCAAATCTTGCAAAGATTTTGCGCGCGGGCGGTGCGCAGGTTCGTGTCACCGGTTGCAATCCCCTGTCGACTCAGGACGACGTTGCGGCGGCTTTGGTTCACGAGGGATTTGAGGTAAACGCTATACACGGAACAGACGCCGAGGGATATACAAAAGACCTTATCAATACGATCTCGTTCTCTCCCGATCTTCTGATCGACGACGGTGGTGATCTTATGAGCCTTTTGCACGGCGAATACCGTGAATACGGTAAAAATCTTATCGGCGGCTGCGAGGAAACGACTACGGGTGTTCACAGACTGATCGCGCGAGAAAAAGCAGGCCTGCTTGACTACACGATGATCGACGTCAACGACGCAGACTGTAAACATTTGTTCGACAACAGATACGGCACGGGACAGTCCACTCTCGACGGCATCATGAACTCCACAAACCTTATGATAGCAGGAAAAACCTTCGTTATCGCGGGCTACGGCTGGTGCGGCAAAGGTCTTGCTATGAGAGCCAAGGGCATGGGCGCTGTGGTTGTTATTACTGAAATTGATCCCATCAAGGCGATTGAGGCTGTAATGGATGGATTCACCGTTATGCCTATGGACGAAGCGGCGAAGATCGGCGACATTTTCGTTACCCTGACGGGCTGCTCCGACGTTATAATCGAAAAGCATTTCAGCGTTATGAAGGACGGAGTCTTGCTTGCAAACAGCGGTCATTTTGACGTTGAGATAAATAAAAATCAGCTCGAAGCGATGGCTGTCAAGGTCTGGGATCGCAAGCCCAACATTAAGGGTTACGAAATGGCAGACGGAAGAATTATAAATCTGCTTGCCGAGGGCAGACTTGTCAACCTCGCCGCAGGAAACGGCCACCCTGCTGAAATTATGGATATGAGCTTTGCAATTCAGGCAAAATCGCTTGAATATCTTGCTAAAAACCGCGGAAGGCTTGAAAAGAAGCTGTATGCAGTTCCCGCTGAGACCGATCGCGCGGTCGCACAGCTCAAGCTGAAAACAATGAACATAGAGATAGACAAGCTTACACCCGAGCAAGAAAGCTATCTTTCTAAGGTGGACTGATGGAGCTTAAAACACAGGTTGTTGTAGTCGGTGCGGGACACGCGGGCGTTGAAGCCGCGCTTGCCTCCGCGAGAATGGGCGTGGACACGGTTTTGTTCACTATGTCGCTTGACAGTATAGCAAATATGCCGTGTAATCCGTCTATCGGAGGCACGGCAAAGGGACACCTGGTTTACGAAATAGATGCACTCGGCGGCGAGATGGGGCGATCTGCAGACCTTGTTACTCTGCAGTCAAGAACCTTGAATCTCGGTAAGGGCGCAGCGGTACATTCAAAGCGTGTTCAGGCGGACAGAAGAAAATATCAGCAGATAATGAAATCAGTTCTCGAAAAGACTCAAAATCTCCGTCTGATACAAGCGGAGATCACCGAGATTATCACTGTAGAAACCGCCGAACCTCCTTATTCCAAAAGGGTTGTCGGGGTTAAGACAAGTCTTGGGGAGACGTGGAACTGCGACGCCGCTATAATTTGCGGCGGAACATTTTTGAACGGCAGAATATTTGTCGGCGACGTCAATTATCCTGCGGGACCCGACGGCCTTTTAGATGCAAAGGGGCTGTCGGATTCGTTGCTTGCCAACGGTATCAAGCTTATGAGATTCAAGACCGGAACGCCTGCCAGAGTTAAAAGGAACACGATCGATTTCTCACAGCTCGAAATTCAAGAGGGCGAGACTGATTTTTTGCCTTATTCGTGGAAAACTAATTTGGCTCATTTCGAAAACAGAACAAATGTTCCGTGCCATATTGTGTATACAAACGAAAAAACTCATAAAATTATTCGCGATAACATTCATCGATCTGCAATGTACTCGGGGCAAATACACGGTACGGGACCGAGATACTGCCCGTCGATCGAGGATAAGCTTGTAAGATTTGCAGACAAGGAAAGGCATCAGCTTTTTGTTGAGCCGGTTGGAGAAAACACGGAGGAGATGTATATCCAGGGATTTTCGACTTCTCTGCCGACCGACGTTCAGTACGAGATGCTTCGCTCTCTCAAGGGCTTTGCGAATGCGGAGATCATGAGATATGCATACGCTATAGAGTATGATTGCATAGACCCCACTCAGCTGTATGCTACGCTTGAATTCAAAGAGATCTCGGGTCTTTACGGTGCAGGACAGTTCAACGGCACCTCGGGATACGAGGAGGCCGCCGCACAAGGACTGATCGCAGGTATGAATGCGGCGTTGAAAACAAACGGTAAAGAGCCTGTGATCCTTAACAGATCTGAAAGCTATATTGGAACGCTCATTGACGATCTGACGACCAAAGGAACGAACGAGCCCTATCGTATGATGACTTCTCGATCGGAATACAGACTGCTTTTGCGCCAGGATAACGCCGATGAAAGACTTACTCCTATCGGAAGACGCGCGGGTCTTGTAAGTGATGACCAATATGCAAAATTCCTTGCTAAAAAGGAAGAGATTGCAAAGGAAAAAGAACGTCTGGAAACGACATACATTTCCAAAGAAAAAGCCACGGAATTCCTTATAAATAAAGGGCAAGATCCTGCTAAATCAGGCGTTTCGCTTGCTGATCTTATCAGAAGACCCGACTTTGATTATGATCAGATTGCGGAGCTTGACGTTGATCGCCCGTCGCTTCCAAAGGATGTAATATTGACTGCAAGCACCGACATAAAATACGCGGGATACGTAAAAAGACAGCTTGCTGAAGTAAAAAAATATGAGAAAATCGAATCGAAGCCGTTACCCCGAGACCTTGACTATCTTAATATTAAAGGATTGAGAATCGAGGCGGCACAGAAGCTTGATAAGCTAAAACCGCTAACGGTTGGTCAGGCGTCAAGAATAAGCGGTGTTAATCCTGCAGATATATCGGTTCTGCTTATTTATCTTGGTATAAAGTGAGGTTTGTATGGAACGTCAATGTTTTATAGAATTGCTGTATAAGACCTTTGAAGAAAACGGAATGAAGGACTTGCTTAACAACGAGTCTGCTGATCTATTATATAGATTTGCGGACCTTCTTGTTGAAACAAATAAGCACACGAACCTGACTGCGATCACTGATGAAAAAGGAATAATATTGAAGCATTTTGCTGACTCTGCAACTATAAGCACTCATATACCGCAAGGCGCCTCGGTGTTGGACGTTGGTTGTGGCGCGGGGTTCCCGTCTGTTCCTCTTGCCATTATCAGGAAGGATCTCGCAATAACCTCGCTTGACAGCACGGGCAAAAAGATCGACTTTGTCTTATCAGCAAAAGAAAAACTCGGGATTGACAACTTAAACGCGGTTTGCGCTAGAGCCGAAGAATATGCTACGCTTAACCGCGAAAGATTTGATGTTTGCACAAGCAGAGCTGTGGCAAGACTTAACATTCTTTCGGAATTGTGCATTCCTTTTATAAAGGTTGGCGGCTTGTTCGTCGCAATGAAATCGGACAAGGGCGCCGAGGAAGCAAAAGAGGCCGAAGGAGGCGTCGCAAAGCTCGGGGCTGCTACGCATGGGATCTTCGAGTATAGATTGACGTGCGCCGAGATGGCGGTTGATCGGGAAATAAGAATTTATAAGAAAATTGCTTCAACGACAAATCAATATCCAAGAAAATATTCGCAAATTTTAAAAAAGCCGCTTTAATTTAGCGGCTTTTTTGTTTCACGTGAAACAAGGCTGGGCAACGGATTGGCGAGCGCATCGTGTAAACGGGCAATGTTTCACGTGAAACAAATGTGTTGCGAGAAAACCCTGCGTAATGTTTCACGTGAAACAAATATGGCTTGAAGCGACCTGCGTAATGTTTCACGTGAAACAAATATGGCTTAAAGCGACCTGCGCAATGTTTCACGTGAAACGGTTGTGTTGGTTGTTTTCTAAAAATGCGCGAGTCAAATCAAAAACTTTTTGATATTTTTGAAAAAACCTCTTGCAAAAATGCAACGGATATAGTATAATGTATTCAAACACTTACAAAAACACGAGGAGGAATCCGGTTTGGGAAAAATAGTTTCTTTTTCTAACCAAAAAGGTGGAGTCGGCAAGACTACGTCTGCGGTCAACGTGGCTGCATCGTTAGGAATACTTGGCCACAAGGTCCTTTTGATAGACCTCGACCCTCAGGGTAACGCTACGAGCGGCGTTGGAATATCTAAAAAAGGATTGAAAAACTCTATAAACGACGTGCTTCTTGGGGATATTGAAGCAAAAGATGCGGTGCTTCAGACTGAATATAAAAACCTTAGCATTATCCCTGCAAACATAGCTCTCGCGGGCGCTGAATATAATCTCTATCAGGAAGATGGTGCCGAGAGAATAATGAAGAATGCTTTGGCAACAATAAAAGATGATTACGATTATATAATCATCGACTGTCCGCCCTCTCTCAGCATGCTTACGGTAAATGCGATGGTTGCGAGCGACGGAATTATCATTCCTATGCAGTGCGAATTCTATGCACTTGAAGGCCTTTCACAGCTTACTGTTACCATAAACAGAATCAAGGCAAATTACAACAACTCGCTTAATATAACCGGTATACTTGTAACGATGTATAATTCAAGATTGTTGCTTTCGCTTCAGGTTATTAATGAGCTTAATAAGCACTATGCTGACAAGCTGTTTAAGACCAAAATTTCCAGAGGAGTCAAGGTTTCCGAGGCTCCGGGCTTCGGCATGCCTGTATACTATCACGAAAAGAGATGCAAGGGCGCTGATGAATATCTGTCAGTTGCAAAAGAGCTTGCATCCAGAATATAATATAAAGGAGAATTGCAATGGCAAGAGGAGGACTTGGCAGAGATTTTTATTCGATTCTTGACGATAATATGATCGAAGATAAGAAGGACTCTGTTTCAAAAATAAAGGTAAACGACATAGAACCCAGGAGAGATCAGCCGAGAAAGAATTTCGATGAAGAAAGCATACAGCTTCTCGCTGATTCTATATCGATACACGGCGTGCTTCAGCCTATAATCGTTCGCGAAAACTCGGATTTCCCTAACACTTATGAGATAATTGCGGGCGAACGTCGCTGGAGAGCTGCTAAAATGGCGGGGCTTTCGGAGATCCCTGCGATCACCGTTGACGGCGATGATCTTAAGGTGGCACAGATTGCACTTGTTGAGAACGTTCAGCGCGAAAATCTCAACCCCGTTGAAGAAGCTTTCGCGTATCAGGCGCTTGTTGACAGATTTGGATTGACCCAGGAACAGCTTTCAAAAGAAGTGGGTAAATCTCGTTCTGCTATAGCAAATATGCTCAGACTTATAGATCTTCCCGATGAAGTGCTCTCTCTTTTGAAAGAAGGAAAGATCACAAACGGTCACGCAAGAGCCATTCTCGGCCTTGACGACGAAGATCAGATGATAGCTTTGGCACAAAAGGTCTACGAAAGAGATCTTTCTGTTCGTGAGGTTGAAAAAACAGTAAAGCGCTTGCTTGCTGAACAAGACGTCGAAACGCTTAAGACTACTCCTGACGAGTCTGTGCAGAAAAGGGTTTATATGCGCGATCTCGAAAGACGCGTTATGGATAAGCTCGGAAGAAAGGTCAAGATAAACCAGACCACTAAAAAGAAGACTGTCGAATTGACGTTTGACAACGATGCGGATCTCGAAGAGCTTTTGACTCTTATTTGCGGTAAGGGATTGTTTAATTCTTGAGCAGATACATATCATTGAAAGGACAAAGAAAATGCTTGATATAAATTATATAAAAGAAAACCCCGCCGAAGTGGTTGAAAGACTTGCGGCAAAAGGAAAAGATGCTGCCGAGGACGTTGCAAAGATCCTCGAGCTTGACGCCAAAAGAAGAGCTTTGATAACCGAGACCGAGGCGATAAAGGCAGAACAGAACAAGCTTACAAAG
>JAZSGD010000230.1:0-1534 GCA_045532555.1 Eubacteriales bacterium
ATCACGCCTTCGGGAATGGAGCAGTTACTCGATGCGTCGCTCTATCATCTCTACAAGATATACGCAAGCGCGATGCACCTCCGCTATCAGATCAATTACCTGTCGGAAACCGAACCCGAAGACCTTGCACTTATGACGGCAGACAACTATCGGCGTAAGGTCGTAATGGAGATGCTTTTCAGAACGCCCGAATTCGAGCATACGGAATTTTATAAGGATCTGAAAACCGATGTGTGTTATTATTTCAAGCGCAGACTCAAAAAAGGTCGTGTGCTTGTGAACGGTAACAACCAAACCATATTCGGAAACCCTTATGAGTTTTTGTGTGCGGTAACCGATAAAACCTACGAACCGACAGAGCCGATGCTCCTTGGCGACGGTGAGGTCTATACCAAACGCTTTGAGGACGGAGAGATGCTGACCTGTGCGAGAAATCCGCACATTACCCTCGGCAATATCCTCATAGGAGTCAACCGCAGAAAAGAAGAAATAGACACCTATTTCAACCTCACAAGAGATATCGTTTGCGCCAACGCAATCAACAGCAACCTACAGCAAAGGCTCAACGGATGCGACTACGATTCGGACTCCATGCTTGTAACGAACGATCAGTTCCTCTACCTTTCAGCAAAGACCTGTTATGAAAATATGGGTGTTCCCGTATGCTGTGTTGCTCCCGTGGGCAAAGCGGAGTATTCTTCTTCTGCCGTGGATCTCGCAAGGCTTGACCTTGCCATTGCGGAGAACAAGATCGGAGATATTGTCAACCTCTCGCAGTTCCTAAACAGCCTATTGTGGCATAATGTGAATGACGGCGCAAGCATCACTGATATCCTCCCGATATACAATGAGATCTGCATCTTGGCTGTGCTGTCCGGCATGGAGATCGATAAGGCAAAGAGAATGTACGCCGTGAAAACGAGCAAGGTGCTTCACCGTTTGGAAAAGCGCAAGCAAGAGTTCAAGAAAGCAAACGGCGGCAAGCTCCCGAACTTCTACTACTTCATCACAGGACAAGAAGAAAAGATCGAGAAAAACAACACCGCAACGCTGAACTGTCCGATGTCGATCATCTACGATTTTGTTACCAAGTACGAGCCGTACAGATTGCCGAAAAGAAAGGTGAAGCTCTCTGATCTCTTCGCTCTTGATGAAAGCGACAGCGACAGCAACGACTACCACCGCAAGAAAAATATTATCGTCGCCGTGCAAAAAGCCGAGGAAGATATCCGCCATCTGCGTATCAGGGAAAGCAAAGCACAGGGCGATGCGAAAGCAATTATCCGCGCCGAGATGCAAGCGATACTTGATGAATGCTTGAAGGTCGTCGCACGCAACGTAGCAAACGATCACGTTCTCGGATTGCTTCTGCGAGAGCTTGATTCTGGAGAGAAAAAAGAGATATCGCAAATAAAGAGCTTCCTCTTTGCCTGCCTTCTGTTCGAAAAGAACGGACGGCTTCTCTCAAAGGTTAAAACGCCCGAAGATTATCACTACACAGAGCTGAAGCTCGCAACCGAGGAAAACGTTGAGC
>JAZSGD010000085.1:0-8463 GCA_045532555.1 Eubacteriales bacterium
AATAAGCGGTAATATAATTATAACATTCAACCAAGATATAAACAATAGTTAAAAAGCCTAATTTTAAATTATTTTTTTGTTAATTTTGACACACCGCTTGACAAACGACGACAAAGTGCTATAATATAAGCGAGGCAAGAGCCTCAAATAAAAAGAGAAGAGTAAAAGCTTTGGCGTTAAGTGCCGACGGGACGGGGAGTTGCCGGTTGGACGAAGGCTTATTTTGCCGCGGTCAAGGCTTTGCATCCCGCTTCATAGGCACCATATAAGGATAATTCTCCTTTCCTGCCCTATGCTGTGAGGAAAGGAGATTTTTTATGCAAAAAAACAGAAAAAACACCAAAATTTCACTGTTCGGAAGCCTCAAGGTCATGACTATGGCGGCAATGCTGACCGCAATGAGCGTTGTTATCGGTATTTTTTGCAAAAGCTTTCTCAATTTTGGAGAAGGACTTTACAGGATCACGTTTGAAAACCTGCCAATATTGCTCGCGGGCATAATGTTCGGCCCAATCGTCGGCGGAGTTGTCGGCGCGGCGACCGATATTATCAGCTACGTTCTTTCACCTCAGACCTACCCGATAAACATCGCGGTAACGCTTGGCGCAACGGCGGTAGGAATGATCTCGGGACTTTTGTCACGCTACGTTTTCAAGAAAAAGACAAACGCAAGAATAGTATTCTCAAGCCTTGCGGCACACGTAGTCGGCTCGATGATCATCAAACCGATCGGACTTTTCGCCTTTTACGGTTGGGCAGTGCTTTGGAGAGTGCCTATGTATTTTGTGATCGCGCCGATCGAGATCGTATTGATCTGCACTATGCGCCGCAACTCTGCGGCTAAAAAGCTTATCGACGGAAAGGTGGAAGTGTGATGAATTACAGCGAAGCTATCGAATATATTCATTCGGTCAACTGGACCTTTTGCAATCCCGGGCTTGAGAGAGTAACCGAGCTTTGCTCGGCGCTTGGAAACCCACAGGACAAACTGAAATTCATTCACGTTGCGGGCACGAACGGCAAGGGCTCGTTTTGTTCAATGCTCGATTCTATCCTGCGTGCGCAGGGCTACCGTGTAGGACTTTTCACCTCTCCGTATATTCTCGAGTTTGGCGAGAGGATGCGCGTTGACGGAGAGAATATTTCCGAGAGCGAGCTTTGTGCGCTTGTCGAGCTTGTAAAGCCGATAGCCGATAAAATGGAAGATAAGCCGACCGAGTTTGAGCTCATCACCGCACTTGCATTTTTGCATTTTGCGAATAAAAAGTGCGACTACGTCGTGCTCGAATGTGGACTTGGCGGCAGACTTGATGCTACGAATATCATAAAAACACCTCTGCTTTCCGTAATCACGGGAATCGCGCTTGACCATACCGCAATACTTGGCGACACGCACGAGAAGATCGCCGCGGAAAAGGCGGGCATTATCAAGCGAGATACTCCGGTGTTTTGGTGCGGAACGCATAAGGGCGCTTATGAGGTCATAAAGGCGCAGGCGGAACAGCTCAACGCTACCGTGACGGTCGTAGACCGATCCTCGCTCAAAATAAAAGAAATGACCCTTGACGGCACGGTTTTTGATTTTAAAGACAGAAAGGATCTTTCGCTCTCCTTGCTCGGCAGCTATCAGCCCATCAACGCAACGAACGTGTTGACCGCAATAGACATTCTTCGGGAGCAGGGAATAGAGATATCCGACAGCGCGATCCGTAAAGGACTTGCAAGCACCGTATGGCACGCAAGATTTGAAGTGATAAATAAAGATCCTCTGATCATAGCCGATGGAGGACATAATCCCGAGGGTGTCGACGGCGCGATAGAGAGTGTCAAACGCTATTTCCCGAACGAAAAGGTCGGAATAATAACAGGAGTTATGGCGGATAAGGACTATAAATATATGGCAAGTAGAATGTCAGAGGTCGCCTCGGACGTATTCTGCCTTACTCCCGATAACCCGAGAGCGCTGCCTGCCGCGGATTATGCCCGCGTTTTCACCGATCTTGGAATAACCGCTGCCGCCTGCGACTCGATAGAAAGCGCCGTGACCGCGGCTCGTTTGTGGGCAGAAACAACGCACAGACCCATAGTCTGCCTCGGCTCGCTTTATATGTACGCAGATATTGTAAATGCCAACAAAAAACAAACACGAAATTTGTGAATAATGCGGCTTTATTTCGTTTCTGTTTTGTGTTAAAATGTATATTAAGGACTAGTTTTCATTACAAAAATATTTACTTCAAAGGAGAAAAAGATGAAAAAGCTTATTTCTATCTTACTTGCTCTTGCAATGATGCTTTCTCTTGTCATCTTTGCCACTCTTCCTACTGCCGCTATCGACGGTGACTGGACTGTTGTTGCTCAGGCAAAGCAGGAAAACGGGGAAATCGCAGAAGACCTCTACCGTTCTGTTGCGGGTTATGAGTATACAGAAGAGGGCTTCCGCGTGATCCCTGCCGACTGGGCAGGTCAGACCCCTTGGGCTCGTTTCGTTTCTAAGTACAAGGTCGACCTCAAGGACGGCGTTTACATGGAGATCAGAATCGATGAGTTTGACTATAATGCCGAAGATGCATGGTTCAACGTTATGCTCACCGACGAACAGCTCGTAACCCCCGGTGAAACATGGGACGGCGACGGCGTTCAGAACCTTATCCGTCCCAACTACAATTATTATACTCAGTGGTTTATTGACGGAAGCTTCCAACAGACCCCTCATCAGCAGGGATACGAGAATGTTCCCGTAGTTACCGATGATGACGGTAAGCACAATCTTACAGTTGCGATTGCTTGGGATGATGCTAATGCCACTTTTACATACACCATTAACGGCGTTTCCTCACCTCAGGTCGTTATCGATTACATGAATGAGACTTGGGGCGGCGACGATAGCGAAGCTTACGTTGGCTTCTGCTTCCAGCACAACGTAAAGGACGGCGAGGTAGGCTGCACGCTTCTTAAGTACGGCACCAGCGCTGAAACGGCTTGGACTCCAGTGGGAGACGACTATGCAGATCCTATCGACTATTCCACTAACTACGTAGTTGCTCCCGTCGTTAAGAACCCCACGTTCGAGCCGGGCCAGCCGGGTATCTTTATGAATGGCGACGTTAAGAATTCCGACATAATGGGCATCCCTGGTTCTTGTTTCGGCGAAAGTATCTATATCAATGAAGACGGCTCCGTAAAAATCGTTGCTAACAATACCTATTCCGCTATGGGTCATTGGGTCGTTGATAACGCAACCTCTTACGCTATCGAGGATCTTCCCATAGCGATGATGGTCACCAGAAACCTCTGCACGTGTACCGAGGAAGACAAGTTCGACGGCCGTTGCGGTGCTTTCGAGGAGATCAGCGCATATCTTATGACCGGCGATACGATTAATGCTAGTGAACAGTATATGACCCACGCTTACGTATCTTGGGACGCTTATTTCATAGGTGATGACAGCTACCTTACCCATATGATTGACGTTTCCGATATGTCTATGTTCTCCGGAAGAATCAACGGCATTCGTTTTGACGTTAAAAACGTTGATCTGCGCACTCCCGGAGCTAACGTATTTGACGTTTGCTTCATTGCGTTCTTCGCAACCGAGGACGATGCTAGCGAGTACTTTGAGAATTATCTTATCGGTCTTGGTTGGGAAGATCCCGATGCCGAGGAGGAGACCACGGAGGAGCCTGAAGGACCCATCGAGGAAGAATGTCTTGAATTCCGGTCTAACGGGGACAACACCTGCACCGTTGTCGGAATAGGCTCCTGCACGGGCGATCGTATTACCATTCCGGAAGTCTCGCCTGATGGAGAACTCGTAGTTGGCATTGGTGATTCCGCGTTCTCCAGATCGGGCATCACGGAGATAATTATTCCCGATAGTGTCACAAGCATAGGTGATTATGCATTCTACTGTTGCACAAGCCTTGAGAGCATAGAACTTCCCGATAGTGTCACAACCATAGGCGAGGGCGCGTTTTATTGCGCGGCTCTTGAGAGTGTATATATTCCCGATAGCGTTACGTCGATTGGTGAGAGGGCATTCAGCGATTGCGCAGGTCTTATGAGCATAACGGTTGATGATAACAATCCCAATTACTGCTCGGTTGGCGGAGTTCTCTTTGACAAAGCTAAAACAACACTTATACAATATGCCGTAGGAAAAACAGCCAAAAAATATACGGTCCTCGATAGCGTTACTTCTATTGGTAGCAATGCATTCTCCTTGTGCACAAGCCTTGAGAGTGTTGATATTCCCGATAGTGTTGTTTCTGTTGGAGATTATGCGTTCAGTTGCTCAAGCCTTAAGAGTATAGAGCTTCCCGATAGCGTAGGGTATATCGGGGCAGCGGCATTCAAATATTGCACAAGCCTTGAAAACATAAAACTCCCGGATCGAGTTGCTTCTGTTGGCGAGCACGCGTTCTTCGGTTGCACAAGCCTTGTGAACATAGAAATTCCCGATGGCATAACGGATATTTGCTACGTGGCATTTGCTTCTTGCACAAGCCTTGTGAGTATAGTAATTCCCGACAGTGTTTCTTTTATTGACGATTCTTCGTTTAGCGATTGCATAAGCCTTGAAACCGTGTATTATTCCGGAACGGAAGAGCAGTGGTCGGCAATAAGTATTGGTTCTGATAATTTTTATTTAACGAATGCTATGATTGTTTACAACTATCTTTCCGAAGACGACGGGGAAAATACTACCGAGGAATCGACGTGGGACAAGGTAGAGATGCCCGGAACCACCGAGACTCCCGAGCAAACTCCCGAGACTCCCGAGCAAATCACCGAGACTCCCGAGCGAACTACCGCTGACGACGAAGACAAGTCGGACAAAGACAAGTCGGACGACGGTGACGACGAGAACAAATCGAATAATATCGGAAACGCTATTTTAGACTCGATCACAAGAGGATGCGGCAGTGCAGTTGGCTTTGGCGCCGTTACGATAGTTGCTGCGATAGGCACGGCTGGATTCGTGTTGTTCAAAAAGAAAGAAGAAAAATAAGAAACGGCATTAGCTTTAATATAAAACACAAAGCCGCAGATATTCAATCTGCGGCTTTGTATTTTGTGTCTTTCTCTTTAAAAATAAAAGGAAACGGTATTTTATCGTATATAACGTCGTCAATCCTGATAGGTGACAGTACAGTTGTCAACGAGGAACTTGTTGACCTTTTCAAAGAGCGCGTATTCATTGATAAGACGTTCACCGACAGCCTCGATAAGCTCTTCTTCGGTGATTGTCTGACCGTAGTTTGAGTAATACTCCATATAATAATCAATAGCGTCTTGGCGATCATCGGCAGTCACCTCGATGCCCTCTTGCTGAGCGATAGCGTGGGAGACCAGATTCTGCAGAACGTCGAGCTGACTGTTTGCAAGAGTTTCAGCCTTCCAATCGGCATCCTTGTCAAGACCAAGATACTGAATTACAAAATCGTCAAACGAAGCAAACTTATAGTTGTAATTTTCGTAGTAGGTCTTGTAGTATTCGTACTGCTCAATATAAGAATCGTAGAAATACTGGACCTCGGTTTCGGGATACTTGATGAGCACCGCCCCGTCAAGCAGATCTT
Organism: Eubacteriales bacterium; assembly: GCA_045532555.1. GTDB lineage: Bacteria > Bacillota > Clostridia > Oscillospirales > CAG-272 > SVTX01. The sequence goes on from JAZSGD010000085.1 coordinate 5,583, forward strand.
CCCAGATCTCGTTTTTTATAGCAGTGTCTCTGTACTGCTCAAGACCCTCTTTGATATTCTGCTTATAAGCGGCAACAGCGTCCTCTTCTTCTGTTTTGAATTTGAGGGTGTTGGTTACAAACTCGTTCGTGAGCTCGGGAAGCTCGTAATCGACCTTGTAAACTACCCAAACGTAGAATATAACGTCCTTGCCTGCAAGATCTTCCTTGTAGTTTTCGGGGAAGGTGACCTCAAGTGCAAAGGGCTTATCCTTCGAGGTCTCCGAGGGAACTACTCCAATAAGACCGTCTTCAAAGCCTTCGATGAAATTGTTCGAGCCGATACCGAGCTCGTAGGGCTTGTCACTGTCAAAGTTGGATCCGCCAGCAAATTCCTTGCCGTCAAGCTCGCCTCTGTAGTAGATGAAAGCAGTGTCGCCGAATTCGATAGGCTTGTCGGTAACCTGTGCCGCGTTGTTCTGTACCTTTCTGTACCTGTAGAGCGCGGTCTGGATGTACTTATCTACCGCAGCATCGTCAACCAAAAACTCGGTGTCGATTGTAACGCCTGCGTTCTTATAGAGCGCGCTGTCAACAGTGACGTAGTCGCTCATCTTAGCTGAGAAGTAGTCGAATCTTTCAACCTCTCCTCCTGCCGTTGTCTCCTCCTCGGAGCCGCCCTTGCTGTCGCACGCCGCAAAAACGCTGATGCATGTCAGGGCAGCAAGAATAATTGCCAATAATTTTGTAAACTTCATTTTTATAACCTTTCTGTACGTAATTTTGCACACTACCCTATATAATAACCTATTTTGATAACAAATTCAAGTCTAAATTGAAAACTTTTTCGTTATTTAGTCTTTTTCTTGACACAAAGACAAATTTATCGTATAATAATGTAAACAAAAATGACCAAATTGATCCAATAGCGAAAGGAGATTGTGAATGATAAGCGAGCACATGATAAAAGCGCACATGAAGCACAAAAAACTGAATATCAGGGTCTTCGACGTTATCGATTCCACCAACTCCGAAGCAAAGCGTATGGTTTTGTCGCAAGGCGACCATGTCAGATTTAATCCGACCCTTCTTATCGCCAAGGAGCAGACCTCGGGCAGAGGCAGAATGGGAAGAAGGTTTGTCAGCGACCTCGACGGCATCTATATGAGCCTTGTTTATGTCACCGAGAAGCCCTTGAGCGACGCGGTGTCGATTACCACCGCGGCGGCGGCAGTCATCGCAGAGGCGATCGAATCTGTCGTCGGAGCGCCGATGAAAATAAAATGGGTCAACGACATCTACAACGATCGCGGAAAGGTCGCAGGCATACTTGCCGAGGCGGTGTCTGTCGGCGAGAGGACCGCAGTGATCGTCGGTATCGGAATAAATACGGGCGCTTCCGATTTCCCCGAAGAAATACGAAGTATAGCGTCCTCAATAGGTGACCTTAACGGACAGGAAAACCTGCTGATCGCAAAAATCACCGACGGTCTGCTCACCTGCGCCGAAAACCCGACGGACAGATCCTATATGACAGCCTACCGCGAGCGCTTCATGCTCGCAGGCAAGGCCGTCGACCTTATAGTTGGCGGAGAAAGAACGGGACGCGGCAGAGTTGTCGGTGTCGACGATAACGGCGGGCTTTTGCTTCTGCCCAACGGAGAAAGGGAAATAATAACCGTTCAAAGCGGAGAAGTAAGCGTAAGAGAAACAAAATAAAGCAAGACCTCCACCACGCATTTGCGAGGTGGAGGCCTGTTTCATTATTCTTCCAAAATGTCGTAAATGTTTATTACTTCAAGTCCATTTTCAAGCGCAAAGGCATAGGTATATGCCGTTCCACCACCGCTGTGAGCGAGATAGGCAACGCAGACCTGACTACCCCTCACGAGTCTGCGGTTGCGCTCGTGCATGCACCAGGACGTAAAGTGCTCGGAGACGTACTCAACGCGGTCTGCCGCGGCAATTATATACTCGTAAGTCTTGATGCTGGGCTGATTCCAGCCCCTCGTTTGATCCCTGCAGGGAAGTATCAGGTCAAGCTCTATATGCGGATATTTTTCCTTCAATTCAAGAACACAAAGCGCTGCCACGGTATCAAAACCTATAGCACCGCCCGTGCGGAATCTGCGAGCCCCTCTGGCAATGAGCTTTTCGATCTCGCATTTCAGCAATCCGGGAAGTACAAAAGCGCATTTCTTTGGAATACTGCGATGACCCGTAAAACAGACCGTCATTATCTCGGAATCAGTGACCATAAGGAGCTCCTTTCTTATTGTGATGACACAATTATAGCACAAATGTTCGCGTTTGTAAATAGTTTTTTCAAAAAAACATAAATTTTTTATTTGAAAGTCCAAATTTAGCTTCGGAACACCAAAATCTTCGATATTTTCGGGAATTTACAATTTTTATCAAAAATCACTCGACATAACTCCCCTCGATAGTCGCAAATTATTCATAAAAACACTCCTCCTTCGATCGATACCTCTAAATTATTTCAACGTCGCCCCAAAAACGACAAATACAGAGAAAAAAGGCACACCCAAAATCGACCTGTTACGCGCACGAGCCGTATTATAATATAAATACGCGACGAATACGACTTGTATCGAAAGGATCGTCGCACATATTGCAAAAAGCTTGTCCTGAAAGGGACAAAATGCGACGGTATGTTGCGGAATGGGGTTAACAATGCAAAAGGACGAAAAATTTGAAAGAGGAAAAAACGAAAATAAAGAAGGCTTTTTCAAAAAGCATCACGCTGAACTGCGCGAACGACTGACGAAGAAGGACGAAATAGAAGTGAGGAAGCGTTTACATACTTTGGTCTCATTTTTTCTGACCGCCGCCACGACCTATCTGATTGGTGGATCAAAGCTTTTCTTTGGCACGTATCCGCT
>JAZSGD010000268.1:0-4988 GCA_045532555.1 Eubacteriales bacterium
CAGACATACGATTCGCCTCTTGCGTTCCCCGAAGTTATCGAGAGATCAGGATACACCTTTGGCGGTTGGTTTACAGCCGAGGACGGATCGGGAGTTGAAATCGAGAACGGCGCGATATTCACACACGCAGGGGATATCACCTATCACGCTTTCTACGAGAAGAACTTTCCTCTCGCAACCGTACTCATCATCACCTTTGGCGTGTTGTTTACAGGCGGCTTGATAGCCCTTGCCTTCGTGGTATTCAAGCATAAGAAGGAACAGCCCGTCGCTGTCGTCGTTGGGCCTGTCGCTGTCGCAGAAAAGGAATTGCCCGACACGAGTATGCTCTCCGCAAGAGAAAGAGAGGTGCTGGAGCTTCTGCTTGAGGGTAAGCAACGAAACGAAATAGCAGCTAAACTTTACATCAGCGAGAACACAGTCAAGAAGAATATTTCGAGCATTTATTCAAAGCTCGGCGTGACCTCACGTAACGAATTATTTGCATTGTTCAAGTAAAAATTAACCCCGAAAGCCCGATTGGAAACAGTCGGGCTTTTTTGCGCCCAAAAATGCCAAAAAACCGCGGGTATACCCGTTTGGGTAGTGCTTTTTTGCGGAAAAATACCCGTTTTACCCCAAAAAGTACCCGAACGGGTAGTATACGGGTAATAGACAAACGGCATGCTTTTCGGGTATAATTTAGATGTGCAAAGCAAAAACAATGCAAAAAATCAACCGAGGAGGAGATGGCGATGCTAAAAACGATTACCAAAAATTACAGGGATAGATCGACGGACAGCTTCTTCAAATTCTCCTTCTATTGCGACCGATGCGGCAAGGAATGGACGAGCGAGGAATATCCGTTCGTTCACGGCTTTGGAGAGAAGCTCTCCGAGGATGAAAAAAGAGCAAAGGAAATTCTCTTCCGTATCGACCACGACGCAGCGTTCGAGAGAGCAAACCTTGAGGCAAGGCTAAGATTTAATCAATGTAACTCTTGCGGCGGTTTTGTTTGTGACGAATGCTTCGCAATGGAGGAAGAAGATGACCTGTGCCAAGATTGCGCAAGTCGGAAGAATTCCCCCGACGAGCAAAACGAATGACGGAGGTAGGAGATATGAATGATGATATTGTATGATAAGAAATCTTTAACCCCCAAGACCAACGTAAATAATCAATATGGAGGAAAAAATCAATGAAAAAATTGTTGGCAATATTACTCTCAATGTTCATGCTCCTATCGCTCGTGGCGTGCGGAGATAAAGATGATCCGCCCGTAGGAGGCGGTAAGACACCGCCAACAGCTTCCCAATGGGCAGATGCAGGCATCAGCGGAACTTTTACGGCAGACGTGAAGGGCGAGCTTGCACTCAGCGTTGTGGATAACGGCGAGATCTCAATGAAGTGGACAGGATCGGACGAGGCAAGCCTCGATAACATGATTACGTGGCTGAAAGGACAGGGCTTCACCTCCTACGGTGGACAGAACGCAGAGAAATCAACCGAGGAAGGCGGCAAGATCAAGTCCTATACCGCAGAAAAGACGGTAAACGATGTAAATCCCGTAAGCGCAAGCGCAGACGGCGGCTACTCGGTAGTTCCTCTTTCCTTTACTCTTACTGCATCGGCAGATGAGAGTAAAAGGATGATTGCCGAAACCTTCTACATAACCGAGGACTTCTCGATTATGGGGCAGTCCTTCAAAGCAGGCGAGCTTTACCTCGACATCTACGAGGCGACAATGCCAGGATCGACATCCTCACTTCTCACAGCATGGCCTGCAAGCGAAATCCAAAATGCTCTTGGTGAAAGCATTCCTGCTTATACGGGCACGGCAAGCGGATATCAGTTCGTAAACAGCTCGCTCGGCTCGGTCAAGAACTTACAGGTCAACGTATTCGGCGCAGGCGAGGCAGATGCGACAGCGTACAAAAATCTTCTTGCACAGAACGGATACGTATTAAACGATGACGTTTATGAAAAGACCTTAACAAGCGGTGACAAAATTCAGATCATGGCTTTTGCATCACAGGGCTATCATCCCGATACCTTCCAAATGACAGACGTGGTCAACATCACGATAATGCTTGAAAAGAATTCGGGCGCATATACCGCTTGGAGCTCTCTCAATCTGTCGGTGTTTAGCGGAGCAGGCATCCCTGCTTACAGCGGTGGCACGAGCTTCGATCTTGACGATATCGGAGCAGAAACTATTAAGAGCGAAAAGGAAGCTATCGAACAGGCAATAGCGATGATGGCAGCTTACGAATCGATGCTTGATGAGGAGCAGAAGGCAGAGCTTGCAGCTCTCCGCGCACAGCTTCCTTACTTTGATGAGATCGAGTGCTATATGATTACCGTGTACGGAACGAATGCGGATCAGGCAGACGCATACGAAACCGCGCTGACGAACGCAGGCTTCTCCTATGGCGTAAAAAAGACCGCAGACTATGAGTTTGAGGTTGACGTGGACGAGGATGAAGGCAAAGCAATCATCACGATCACCCGTATGCCGATAGAGCTTCTTGACGATTCAAGCGGTAACGGTCAGGGCGGCAATACTCCCGTTGATGATGAAACGCTTGATTTTAGCGACTTACCGACAAACGTGAAATTTAATTATACTTACAGCGGTGCTGTTTACACGATTACGAAGATAGGAAATGATTACCTTCTCTCTCTTAACGGCACATACGTCTTTTTGAAGGCATCCGGTAACTCGTGGATCGAGTATGCATATAGCGGTGGAGGTTGGACGGAAGGCTCAGCGTATACGGAGCTTGACGATCACTCGCTGTTGAGATCGGTTGCAGACCTTCTCTTTAACAACGACCTATCCGACTTTACCAAAGGAGAAAGTGAAACGGTTGCAGGTGTAGCTTGTGACGTGTACACTTATACCGATGACAGTGCGGCTGCCTACGGAATAACCATCGTAGAAACGAAAAAGGTAACTGCCGATGGCTTTGTATTCTATCAAAGCGAGGCATACTTTATGAATGGTCAGGCATCCTCGTCGTTGACAGACCAAATTACCCTGTGGGATACGAGTGTAATGGCGTTTGACATTGCCGTTCCGCAGTAAACGAACAGAAGAAAAAATATAAGGAGATTACGACAATGAAAAGAATATTAGCATTACTTATTAGCTTAATGATGGTATTTGCTCTCGTTGCCTGTAACAATACGGAAGATCCCGATAATTCAGGCGGTGGAGGCGGTTCCGGCGGCGGTGGAGGAAATCCCATCGTAACGCCCGGAGATGACTACGATCCCGACGATCCCGAGCAGTACATTTACAGAAGCGTGTTCGCAAACAGCCCCTATAAAGACCAATGGGATACGGGCAGATCGGGCGCAGAGCTTGACGGCATTTGGGATAGCTCGGTGCTTCCCGATAAAGTTCCCGAAAAGCCCTCAACCGTAACCGAGGTAGACAGAACCGAATACGTGGGCAAGCTCGATTACAAAATCACGAGCAGCCCGCCCGGTTATCTTTCTGTTGATTACGATTATGAAGGTGACGATAAGCCGTGGGAATATTACATGGTAATGTTCACGGGAACGATGGATACCTTCAACACCTTCGCAGCAGACCTTGAAACAAACTTTGAGTGCTACGACAACAGAGATGACGGCATTGGCGAAACGAGATTTAAGGGTGAATTCCACGCATACCGTACCGATTTGTACGTGTTTATTAGCTATCAGGAGAACGGATCGTACAATAGTGAAACATACGAATTCGAAGGCGACGGAACGGTTTGGTTTACGCTCTATGCAATGCCCGTTCATCATCAGTTGCCGAAACTTGTAGAAGGCGTTCCGCTTATGCAGGCAGGATACGTTATGTACGACCACACCACTCTTACGTGCTGGGGCGAAGGCGATGACGATTATACCGAAATTCCTTACAATTATCAAACCGGAACGGCAACGGGAACGGTAAAGGAATCTTGGGGCGTGGAATTCGAGTATCGCGGCGCGACCACCTCAGACGCGGACGCTTACGGCTCACAATTGACGAGCGCAGGATTTACCTGTGTGACGAATGATAGCGATCCTTATTATAAGAGATACACCAAGGATAATATCGAAGTCATCGTTCAATACTATGCGGAGTTCAAATACGTAGAAGTTAAAGTTCAAACAGAAAATTGGTGGTAAACAGGAGGTGACGGACTATGATGGAAAAAATTAAAAGCAATCTCGCTTACGTTGAATGCGCGGTATTAGGACTGCTTAACTTCATTTTGTTGGCAATTCCTTATATCTCGTCCTACTACTCCTACGACCTCGGAGAGTGGGGCGGCAAGCACTCAAGCTCGGACGGCATTTCGGGCTACAAGGTCATGGATCTGTGGGAGGGCGGCTTCTCAGGCGTGATGAGTTCACTCATTCAGCTGTTCGTGCTGCTCGGCGGCATCGCACTTCTCGCATGGGGTGTCCTCGGACTCCTCAAAGCCTTCGGTATCTTCGATAAATTCCCCGACAGGCTCGGTAATATCGAATCGAAGAAGATCGCCGAGTTCGGTATCTTCGGGCTTGCAGGACTCAACGTGCTGCTCCTCGTGTTCCTCATTATCCTCTCGGCAACCAATACCGAGAGTTATTCGGAATACGGCTACTCCGGCTCGGCAGGCATCAGGCTTTCCGCAGGTATCTTTATCAGTCTCGTGATTACCGTCGGCGCGGCGGTGGCTCTCAAAATCCTCGAAAAGAAACTTCCGGCGACCGATAGCGGTGAAACCGTAACCTACGTTTGCAGCAAGTGCGGAAAGAAAGCGAAAGCAAACGATAAGTTCTGCAATGCCTGCGGCGGCGAGATCGAAAAGAAGGTCGTTATAAAAGAAGAATACGCTTGTGAAAAGTGCGGCAAAAAAGCGACGGCAAAGGATAAGTTCTGTAACGGATGCGGCGGAGCTGTCGTAGTAAAGAAAGAAGAACCAAAAGAAGAAACGGCAACGATTGAAGACGTTGTTCCGCAAGGATAACTAAATCGGGGG
>JAZSGD010000147.1:0-2766 GCA_045532555.1 Eubacteriales bacterium
CCTTCTCCCGCTGGAGAAGGCTATTGAGGGGATTTTGGGGGTGAGGTGATTGACAAGGGTGTGGGATGTGTGATATAATTGCATTATTATGATACGTATAGCACAAGGGAAAGGAGGGTGACGATGATATACGATAATGAAAGAGATCATATAGAGATGTCGGTGCGCGAGCTATGCGAAATGGCGCTTTTGCGTGGTGATATCGATTGCCGTCGCCCTGCTTCGAGCCGTCGAGAGCGTGCCTCGGAGGGCACGAGGATACATCAGAAGCTCCAGACCTCCTTTGGCGCTTTATATCACAGCGAGGTCGATCTGCGCAACACCAGCAAGCTTGACGAGGTCTACTTTTATGTCAAGGGTCGCGCCGACGGAATAATATGTCATAACGGAAACTACACGGTCGACGAGATAAAGACCGTGGGAGAGCAACAATTTGCGAGCAAGGTGGTAGATCGTTTGCACACGGCTCAGCTTTACTGCTACGCTTACTTTTTATGCAAGACGAAGGAGCTTGACGGAGTCAACGCGAGGATAATTTACTACAACGTTGACGACGGCGAGATCGAATATAACGAAAAATACGTAACGGCTGATGAATTGCGTGCTTTTTACACTCAGCTTTTGTCGTCTGTGCTCTGGCGCGCGCGCTTTTTGAGAGAGCGGGCAAGAGAGAGAATGCCTGCGGCGGCGAGTGCGCGGTTTCCGTACGGGTCGCTCCGTGACAGTCAAGCCGAGATGATAAAGGAGTGTTACCGCGACATAAAGCAGGGGAACCGACTTTTCTGTCAGGCGCCGACGGGCATAGGAAAGACGATCTCGACGCTTTATCCATCGGTCAGGCGGATGGGCGAGGGGCTTGCGGACAGAATATTTTATCTGACTGCGAAGGCAAGCATTCGCCGTGAGGCTTTCTCGGCGGTCGGCAAGCTTAACGAGGGCGGCGCGAGGATCAAGGGGTGCGTGCTTTCCTCCCGCGAGGTCATGTGCGCCAATCACGCGGCGAAGCTTCGCGCGGGGCGCTTGTCGTCGAATTGCAATCCCGAGCTTTGTCCTTACGCGAAGGCTTATTACGACAGATCGGGCGCGGCGCTTGAGGAGATACTCTCGTCGGGCAGTGAATTTGACAGCGCGGCTATCAAGGCGTTTGCTATCGAGAGAGGGATCTGTCCTTACGAATTTTCCCTTGATCTTTCGGAGCTTTGCGACGTTATTATTTGCGACTACAACTACGTTTTCTCACCCACCGTTTATCTCAAGAGATATTTTGACGACGGCGGCGAGCGCGGAAGATATATTTTCCTTGTGGACGAGGCGCACAACCTGCCCGACCGCGCGAGAGATATGTTTTCTTCTCGCTTGGGTACAGAGGAATTTGAAGCGCTCATTGAACTGGCGGGGGAAAACTCCAAGCTGACCGAGGCGTGCTTATCCTTGCTTCGCGCGTTTGAGGATCTCGAACGGCTTTGTAAGAACGATATGAGCTACGACTCCGACGGCAACGCGGTGGGTTACTACGTTGCGCGTCAGCTTCCCGAGAATTTTGCACGGTCTCTTTCTGCTTTTTCCGAAAAATGCGACACGTGGATGAAATATAATTACGATCATCCCGCTTACTTTGCCGCGGAGGATATCGGCTTCAAGGTCTTTGAGTTCAAAAAGGCGTGTGAGATGTTTGACGGTCATTATCTCACGTTTATTAATACGGGGGCGGGAAAGACTTCGGTGTTGCTTTACTGTCTTGATCCATCGCACAATCTGTCGATCGCTCTCGAGAGAGCCGTAGCTTCGGTATTGTTCTCTGCGACGCTTACTCCGACGGAGTATTTTGCCGACGTGCTCGGCGGAGGAGAGAAGGCGGTCTCGGTTGAGTTTAAGTCTCCGTTCCCACGGGGAAATCTCTGCGTGGCGGCGGTCGACAAGATAAGCACGCGATACGAGGACAGGGAAAAGTCATATAAGAAGATCTCGGCTTGCATTGCGGCGACTGTGTCCGCAAAGGTTGGAAATTATATGGTCTTTTTCCCGTCGTACAGCTTTATGGACGAGGTTCACAAGATCTTTCACGCTAAATATCCGAAGGTGACGACGCTTTTGCAGAAGAAAAATATGACGCCTGCCGAAAAAGAGGCGTATCTTTCGGATTTCAAGGACGACGGACGGCTCAGAGTGGGCTTTTGCGTGCTCGGCGGCTCGTTCTCCGAGGGAATCGACCTGCCCGGCAGGCGACTTATCGGGTCGATCGTCGTGGGAGTCGGATTGCCCGGAATTTCAGACGAAAACAACATAATCCGCGATTATTACGATGAAAAATGCGGCGCGGGATACGACTACGCGTACACCTATCCGGGAATGAACTCGGTGCTTCAGGCGGTGGGCAGAGTAATACGTACCGAGACCGACCGAGGCATTGCCGTACTGATCGACGACAGGTATGCCGTGCCGAAATACAGAGCTATCTTCCCAGAGGCATGGAGGGGGATGAAATTTGCAGGAAATCCGTCATCTCTTGCAGAAATCGCCCGAAGATTTTGGAAAAATGAGGAATAAATAAAAAATTTTGCAAAATTTAAAAATACATCTTGCTTTTTTCTTGAATATATGGTATAATGTGTATCGTTGTGTATAAAATGAAAAAACGGAGTAATTTTTGATGAAATATTGCGAAATGTCACATGAAGCTCTCCTTGCAGAGTACGAGAGCTTGAAAAACGAATATGAAAAAATAAAAGCAAGCGGACTTAAGCTCGATATATCGAGAGGAAAGCC
>JAZSGD010000173.1:0-1630 GCA_045532555.1 Eubacteriales bacterium
AAATAGTGAGAACTAAACTGAAAACGATTCTTTGCTTGATGCTCGCCATGGTTTGTGTGGCGAGCTTTTCTATTACGGCTTTCGCTTCGGAAGGCGGCGAGGTAACGACCGTCCCAGACGTTGAGACCACCACAGACACCACCACGGAGACCGAAACTCCCGTTACGGATGAAACCGAGGTGGATATCGAAATTCCTTACAGCTACATCATCGACGATGATGGAAACCTCGTTATCACCGTCAACGGCGTAACCGACCCTGCGGAAATCACGACCATCGGAACTGTCGTAACAAACGGCGGTCGCTTGAATCTGCGTACAGGTGCAGGTATGAGCTTTGAAATTATCGACCAGCTCCGTCCCGGTGAGGAAGTAACGGTCATCGGCTCCGAGGGCGATTGGTATGAGGTCATCGTACCCGAAAAGAAAGGCTACGTTCACAGCGACTATCTGGAGCTGATCGAGAAAGCCGAGCAGAACAGCGAGCTTGACTTGGCGATGCTGATGCACCTTATGAGCGTAATGTTCCAGGGCTTTGAGAGCACAGACGGAGAAACGACCGAGGACGGCAAATCTCCCTTTGCCTTTACTCCCGACGGCAATCTGACTTTGATTGACGATTTTCTGCAGATTGAGATTCCCGGCGACGAGGAAACCGAACAGGTTGAGAAGCAGTTTATCACAGTTCAGTCCAAGAACGGCAACACCTTTTATATCGTTATCGACCGCAACGGCGAGACCGAGAACGTGTACTTCTTGAACCTTGTTGATGAAGCTGACCTTATGGCTCTTATGGAGAGTGAGGATGGCGAGACGGCTGCTCCGACCTGCTCTTGTACTGATAAATGCGTTGTCGGTGCAATCAATACAAACTGCGAAATCTGCCGTACCAACATGAGTGAATGTACCGGCAAGGAAACCGTGGTTGAACCCGAACCGACCGAGCCTGTCAAGGAACCCACCGAGGAACCCAAGTCCACAAACTTCATGCCTATCATCATCGTTCTGATTTTGGGTGCAGGCGGCTTTGCCGTGTATTGGTTCAAGTTCAGAAAGCCTAAGACCAAGACCTCCGGTTCTTCCGACCTTGACGATTACGACTTCGGAGAGGATGACGAGGACTACGACGAGGAAACCGAGCTTGACGATGCCGATGTAATGGCAGAGGCAGAAAGTGAGGACGAAGACGCATAATGAGATTTTTTGATAGCTGCGCCCAGCGTGTTACGTTGGCAGATGTCGCAGAGGACATCGCCAACGACCTCGCTTTTGAGAAACATTTGAAGAAGCTCCACGAGGAGCGTGAGCGAGCGAAAGCGTTCGCCGCAAAGAAAGACAAGGAGAAAAACGCCAATGAAACGACTTGTAATTGCTGAAAAACCCTCTGTGGGAATGTCTATCGCCTCTGTCCTCGGCGTAAAAGACCGCAAGGACGGCTACATCGAAGGGCGTGATTATATCGTGTCCTGGGGCTTCGGTCATTTGGCTGAGCTTGCCAATGCCGATACCTACGATGAAAAATACGCCAAGTGGCGATACGACGATCTTCCCATCGTTCCTGCCAACTGGAAGTACAAAATCCCCCGTGATAAGTACAGCCAGTTTGAAACGCTGAAAAAGCTGATGAACCG
>JAZSGD010000321.1:0-1924 GCA_045532555.1 Eubacteriales bacterium
AAAGGATTTATCGCAGGCTTTGAAGCCGATATGAAAACCCTTGCCGAGCATCCACACCCCGTTGACGGCTTTGCCGGTATGACGGTTCGTGGCGACGTGCTGACCGATAAGGAGAACGCCGGTGCCGCCTTGGTAGATGCCTTTAAGGACGTAAAGGGATTAGACCCCGTACAGATCGGCAGCTACCGTGGATTCCAAATGTCGCTGACCTTGGAGGACTTCGGGCGTGATTACGTTCTGACCCTCAAAGGACAGATGACCCACCGTGTAACTCTCGGCAAAGACCCTCGTGGTAATTTGACGAGAATTGATAACGCTCTGAATGGCATGGCTGAACGTCTTGCAACCACACAGAGCAAACTTGAAAGTCTCTATTCGCAGATGGAGACAGCCAAAGCAGAACTCGGCAAGCCGTTCCCACAGGAGGACGAGCTGAGAGTGAAATCTGCGAGACTTGCCGAACTCAACATCGCTCTGAATATCGACGATAAGACACCGCTTGAAGCGTTGGCAGATGAAGCTCCGGTAAGAACCGAGGTTGCTAAATCTGCAAAACCCTCTGTCCTGCAGAAGCTCCATTCCTACGATAAGCCGAGCAAGACAGAGCCGACCAAGAAACACAAAGAGGAGGTGCTTTGATGACCAATGAAGAATTGAATACCGAGCTTTACAAAAAGCTCTTTGCCGAACAGGAAAAATTCAAAGGGTGGCTGCTCACGCAGCCGCCCGATGAAATTCTAAATCACGCCTATGAGTACGTCATGCGTGAGGACATTGTTCTTGCGCTGGAATATCACGATCTGAGCGATGAACGTGCAAAAGCGTTGCTTGCATCGCCATCGCCCTTGGATGAAATTTTCCACGACTTTGAGAAGATCGAGGGCGACCACATGGACACAATCAGAGGGTGCATTGAAAGTCGAGCCGATAAAAACATCGAGGCTCAGCGTGAAGCACTTCGCAATCTTCCTGTGTATATCTTTTCTGCGACTTTTGCAAAAGAGCACGGAGAGCTTGAAACCTACCGTGCCTCTCACAGAGCAAACGTAGATTGCAAGAACGCCATTGAAGATGCGATTGCCGATCATTACAGAGATAACCGCCTTGACATTTCTTGTGTGAATGAGGTTATTGACCGATTCGGGATGGAGCGTGTAGCCTTTGTTCTCGCCAATACCGTACAGGACAAAGATTGGGATGGACGGATCTCTGCAGATAACAAAGCGTGGGCAAAGGAAGCTCCCGTTCCTAACGACTATAACGCATGGGGCGGCAGACGTACTCACGAATATGTCTGTACCCAAGCTCACCCCGGTCTTATCAATCTGTTCGTCAATCACTTTAGGAAAGAACAGGAGATTGCCAAGGAGAAAAAGCCGTCTGTTCTCAAAAAGCTGAATGAGGCAAAAACGGACGTGCCGAAAAAGTCTCCGGGCAAAGCAAAGGAGGCTGAGTTGTAATGGCAAACCGCAACCGACCCATTCAAGTAAAGTTCCGTGTAACACCGGAAGAACGAGCGTTGATTGATCGGCGCATGGTACAGGCTGACACTATCAACATGGCGGCATATCTTCGCAAAATGGCGATTGACGGATATGTGGTCAAACTGGATTTGCCCGAACTCCGACATATGTTCTCTTTGGTCCGTCCCACAAGCAACAACTTCAATCAGATCGCTCGTAGAGTGAACTCCACGAACCGTGTCTATGAGAACGATATTCAAGAAATGAAAACCATGCTCGAACAGCTTTGGGAGGCTAACAACTGCGTTCTTGAAAAGCTTGCCGCCATCGACTGACCTCGGCATCCTTGTCCGTTTTCTGGCCTTAGGGTAAAATATAGTCAGAAGAAAGGAGGGGCTTTCGATGAAGTTTATTTAGAAGATATTGTTCGGACCCGAAATTGCAAACCTCGCCGTCGTGAA
>JAZSGD010000076.1:0-2534 GCA_045532555.1 Eubacteriales bacterium
CTGCCAGATCTTTTTGTCGTTCATACACGCGAAAAGGTTGGGTATCGGGATCTGCTTGGGGCAACCCTCGGTGCAGTAGCTACATCCTGTGCAGGCGATAAGTCCTTTGCCGCGGAGGATTGCGCAGACCTTGTCGATGGCCTTGCGCTCACGCTCGTCGAGGGGCTTAAAGTCCTTCATGTAGCTGAGATTGTCGTTCATCATATTCATATCGCCCATGCCCGAAAGAACCATTTTAATTCCGTCGAAGCTTGCGGCAAATCTGATCGCGTAGCTTGCATAGCTGCCGCCCTCGAGTGCGTCGAGCACTGCCTTTGCATCATCGGGAAGGTTGACGAGGCTACCGCCCTTTACGGGCTCCATGACTATGACAGGCTTGCCGTGCTTGCGACAGACCTCGAGGCAGAGGCGCGACTGTACTGCGGCATCGTCGTAGTCGAGGTAGTTGAACTGTATCTGAACGACCTCAAGCTCGGGATATTCGGTGAGGATCTGATCGAGAACGTCGGCGGTATCGTGGAAGGAAAGTCCTACGTGCTTGACCTTGCCCTCTGCCTTAAGCTCAAAGGCGGTCTCGTATGCGCGGCATCTCTTGTATTTTTCGTAAGAGCCGCGGTTCTGCGCGTGCATAAGATAGAAGTCAAAATAGTCGACGCCGCATATTTTGAGCTGCTCTTCAAAGAGGGGTCTTATTTCCTCGTTTGAGTCGAAATAGTTGACCGAGAGCTTATTGGTGAGGATATAGCTATCTCTGGGATAGCGGGAGGTGAGGCATTTTTCAAGCGCGATCTCACTTGCTCCGCGAAGATAGCCGTGCGCGGTGTCGAAATAGTTAAATCCGTTTTCAATAAACGTGTCTACCATACGGGTAAACTCGGCGTAATCGACCTCATCGCCGTTCATGGGCAGGCGCATACAGCCGAACCCAAAATTCTTTTTTACGTTAGTAAAAGGCATATTTTCGTCCTCTTTTTCGAGTTGATTAATTTTATTATACACTTTTGAGGTTATTTTGTCAAGTCGCTTGAATTATCAGAACGTTGCAGTGTCGAGAATAAGTCTTTCGACGATATCTACTACCTTCTCAAGAGATTCTATCGGGATATACTCGAATCTTGAATGGAAATTCTCGCCACCCGTGCAGATATTGGGGCAGGGCAAGCCCATAAAGGAGAGGCGCGCTCTGTCGGTGCCTCCTCTTATCGGCACGATCTCGGGCTCGACTCCGACCGCCTTCATTGCGGCAATTGCACGCTCGACGGTGTACATATTTTGGTCGATGATCTCCTTCATGTTGTAGTAGGAGTCCTTGATCGCTACGGTGCAGGAGTTTGCGCCGTATTTTTCTTCTATCTTTTTGGAGATTTCAGAAAGGAGTGCTTTCTTTTCTTCAAATTTTGCTCTGTCGTGGTCGCGGATGATATAGATCAGCTCGGCGTATTCGCAGTCGCCATGGGATTCAATGAGGTGGAAAAATCCCTCGTAGCCCTCGGTCGCGGCGGGAGTCTGGTCTGCGGGAAGCAGGGAATTGAACTCCATTGCCATAAGCTGTGCGTTTTTCATCTTGTCCTTTGCGCTTCCAGGGTGTATAGAGACACCTCTGAGCTCGATCTTTGCCGATGCGGCGTTGAAGTTTTCGTATTCAAGCTCGCCAAGTCCGCCGCCGTCGACGGTGTAGGCATAATTTGCGCCGAATTTCTGTACGTCGAAGTGGTCTGCTCCTCTGCCGATCTCCTCGTCGGGAGTGAAGCAGATCTTTATACATCCGTGAGGGAGATTGTTCTTTGTTACCTTCTCAACGGCGGATACTATTGCGCCTACGCCTGCCTTATCGTCTGCGCCGTGCAGGGCAGTTCCGTCGGTTACGATGAGGTGATTGCCGACGTATCTGTTGAGCGAGGGATATTCCTCGGGAGAAAGCCAGATATTCTTTTCTTCGTTGAGGCAGATACTCTCGCCCTCGTATTTTACAATTTTCGTGTTGATAGGTCCGTCGCTGACGGCATCCGAGGTGTCAACGTGTGCGATAAGACCGACGGTGACCTTGCTTTTTGTATTTGCAGGGAGAGTGGCGTAGAGGTAGCCCTTGTCGTCGAGCTCGACGTCGGAAAGTCCGATATTTTTCAGTTCTTTAGCAAGATAGCGACTGAAAACGAGCTGCTTATCGGTACTGGGCACGGTTTCGGAATTTTCATCCGACATTGTCGGGAAGGATACGTATTTTAAAAATCTTTCACTGATCGTCATATTATGCCTCCGTGTAGAGTGTTTACAAGGTTAATTATACCATACAAGCGGTTTTGGAGCAAGAGAAAAAGGGTAAAAAAACAAATTTTATTTGAAAAAGGTCGCGTTTGAACAATTTTGGGTTGAAAAAAGTCTGATTATATGGTATAATAAAATGTAATAGTTTGCACTAATCAAATCTCTTCGTGGGAGAGTTTATTTATAATGATTAAGATAAAGAATTGGATACGTAAGGAAAAAGAGGAGACGGCGATCTTACTGCGGTGCATGCCCGCAACGGTCGTGAC
>JAZSGD010000178.1:0-3501 GCA_045532555.1 Eubacteriales bacterium
AGCTACCCAACGGCGGCTCTTAAGCGCACCGACCGTTTTGGCTGGCTGTATCTGATTGCCGGCATATCTGAGGGAGTGGAGCATATCCATTTCCTCTGCGGTTTTCACGTACAACTCACGGAATACTTGACGGAAAGGCTGTGCGATCTTGTTTTCGAAGAGATACTTCTGATAATCTCTCCAACATCCCTTGCTATACAGATCAAACGGATGCGCGATCTTGATTTCTGCGCTATCGTCAAGATTCTGTATAGTTCCATTATCATTAACAAGTCCATTGTCAGCGAGGAAGCCAACAGTATCGCCGCTGATCAGTACAAGATTTTTGAGCATCGGATAAACCACGGGATGTGCAGACAAAGCCGAAAGCTCACCAAAGGTAAAGGTGGTGCTGTCTTCCATTGCTCTCTCAAGCATCACTCTTGTGCGTCTGTACTGTTCGGTGAGCGTCTTCACCATATCGGTAAGAGCAAGTACGGTTTCATTCTTTTTCAGCTTTGCGGGAACGCTCTTGAGCGTCTTGCCGTCCTTTGCACAAACAAGAGTTGCCTTGACGTTTTCATCAAGCGTGATCTTAAAGGAAACGCCTTCGATGATCTGTTCTTCAAGAAGCGCTCGGCTGTCGTCGATCACCTTGGTCTCCATACGCAATGTAAGACGCATCGTATCGGAATATCCGGCGTTGATCGCAAGGTTGGTAAGTGCCATTTCAACGGCTTTTCCTTCACTTGCTACGCGCTGTGAGCCAAACTGTTTGCTTTCCTTGCGGAATCTTTGAATATAAAGATAACGGCGGCAAATATCATCCTCGCCCGTAAGCGGTATGAGCGCATACGCCATCAAAAGATCCTTGTTTCGTTTATCAGAAACAGTCTTTTCGGTCTCGTCCACATCGAATTTGCCAAGTGTCGCATCCGCATACTTTCTTGCACGAGAATGCTTTGCACCGTCGGAGATATACTTTGCGGCATCGTAGATCAGATCAAATTCCCTTTCCCCGATAGAGTCGTATGCGCTGCGGAACCAATTCACATCAAACGCACCGAGATTCAGCTCGTCGTCCGAAAGAGGCGTAAATCTTGCGATCATCGCCTTGCGCTTATCGTCAAATTTTTCGTTCATATGTGCCATAAAGTAATAGCACACCGATTCAAAGGAATCGATCTCAAGATATTTACCAATGATCGGTATCCACTCGGGAGAGAACAATGCCGCTTCAATCAAACGCTTGGTGGTAATCTTCTTTCCGGCAAGAGCCTCACGGAGCGTATCTACCGAATCCTCATCGAACGGAATGCAAACGGAAAGAAGGTAGGAAAGCGAGCCTTTGCGGTCACTTGCTTCGCCCCATCCGTAATATGCAGTTCTGTCAAGGGTATCGTTACCCATTGCAGACAATATCTCCGAAAGATACTTTGCTCCGTAAATACGTGCGATGCCGTGAATACCCTTGGTATAGGTTGCAGGGCTATCGCCACGGCTGAGCTCGGAGGCAAGCACTACGGGAATAACAGTTTCGTAAATATGAGCAACGTACTCGATGAGCTTCATATCCTCTGCATTCGGTTCATCGTCTTTTCCAAGGAACTCTTTCACTTTACGTGCATTGCGGATGCCCTTATAGTAATCGTGGGCAGAGATCTGTTTGCCCTTTTCATAATAGGTCGTTGCAACTGCGGTTACCGTCTCCATAGATTCGCGGAGATTATCGTCATCAAGCAAGAACTCAAACAACTGAGCCTCGGTAATAATACCTTGATATGCCGCAAACAAATATGCGTTTACGCCAACAAGAGGCTTGTTAGCACTGTACATAGCCTCATACGGTTTGTGCAAAACACGGGTGCGTGAGTTGCCAACGTAGTAATAAGAATGTCCGACCTTTGTTTCTTCCTTGGGAATTTTCTTGAAAGCCGCAATACAACGTTCGGCAGAAGCTACCGCAAGAGGGAATGTATTTTTGAGATCAGCGGTATTTTTACAGTTCAGCCATCCGTAAACAAGACTCAACTGCTCGTGTGCAAGCAAATGTGCCATTTCAAGCTGAGCGGGCAACTTTTGCTGTGTGGGAGCGTGGATCATCACCATATCATCGGGGACACACGCGATAAACCACATTGCAATTGCCGATGCAAGCTGTACAAGTTCTTCCTTGGGCAAGCATCCGAGCATATGGTTGAGAACCATATACATAATAGCAGAATGCGGAAGCTCTTTGCCGTATTCAAAGCCTGTTCCGAAAACGGTTCTGATCGAGTCAACACAAGCCTCGGAATAGCGTGTTTTTTGTTTATATGCGCGGTAAAGCACAAGCGCACTTACAAGACGCTTGTTTGTGACGTTGTTTGTCTTGATCCACTCCTGCCATAGCTCCCAAAGAGGCAGTTTTCCATCCTTATCTACGAACTGGTGCGAATACTGAATATTACCGATCAGCATTGCCTCACCATTCGAGCAGATGAAGGAATCGGTCTTATGTGTTTCAATAAATCTTGAAAGCGACATCAGATCCATTGCGGCAACAATAGAAGACTTGCAGGCAACGTTATCGGTCAATGCAGATTTGATCTTGCCAAAGAGGTTAAAGCCTCCCTTTTTGCCGCGAATCAGCTCCGGCAATTTCGATTCTGGGAAGTATTCCGCAAAGGTCTTTGCGCAGAGCTCGATATATTCCGCATCAAATTCCGAGGGCAGATATTTGTCCTCCGCACTGAACAAAGCGACTTCGTCCATCTTCGATTCCTCTACGGCAGGAACGAGCGAGTCAAGCAATATCTTTTCCTTTGAAGGAAGATTCTCCGCTTTTGCTCTTTCGGAAAGAATGCTTACGAAGGAATCCGTGATTTTACTGCGCTTTGCATCCTTTTTCAGCTGCAACAGCATATCAAGTCCGCCGAGGCGCACTTCTTCCTTATTACTTCCAAGAAGCCGCGCAATGCACGCTGTAAGCTCGGAATCGTTTTGCTTCAGCAAAAACTCGATTACATATTTACGGATATCAGCGCCCTTGAAGCGCAAATAATCCTCAATTGAGCGATATTCATCAGCCGACAGCGTTATCTTTGAAACAATATCGTAGGCTGCTTTGCGGGTATAGGTTTCTCTATCTACAAGACCTTCAAGGACTGTTTTTCGTTGAATTGGAGTCTTGGGGTTACGAAGCAGGGCGGAAAAATAAAACTGTCTTTGATCGGAATTACATTCTTTGATGAGGTCACAAGCTTCATCAATCTTTTCACTATCGCCCGACATGGCCGCCAAAGTGCAAAGGATTTCAGCAAAGTCGCTCTTTTTGATCGTTGCTTCGTACCACGGGAAAACGCAGGGTGAGAAGGTTTTAGTCTTACCGGAAAAAGCAGAATACAGCTTCTTGATCAAAAGGTAATGCTCGTGTATCTCTGCCTTACTATCAAACCAAGTCTTGTATTCGATATCCTTGTCATATCTCACAGCATTCCACAAAGCAGACGCCCTTGTAGGCATAAAGCAAGGAAGCCATAC
>JAZSGD010000154.1:0-17627 GCA_045532555.1 Eubacteriales bacterium
TGGGTGTGGTTTGACAATACCTTTTCCACAAGATTTATAGCCGCCCTCGCGGCGTTTGCAATAAACTATGCGGCATATTTTTCCGAAATATACCGAGGTGGCATCGAATCGATACCTAAAGGTCAGTACGAGGCGGGTCAGGTGCTCGGGCTTACGAAAAAACAAGTATTTTTCAAAATAGTTCTGCTTCAGGTTATCAAACGCATCATTCCGCCAATGTCCAACGAGATAATCACTCTTATCAAGGATACTGCGCTTGCCAATACTATCGCGGTATATGAGCTTATATTTGAGGCGAAGGAATTTATGACGGTAGACGGACTTATCTGGCCTCTCTTCGTCGCAGGTGGATTTTATCTTGTTTTCGTAGGTCTGCTGACGATTCTTTTCGGCAGACTGGAGAAAAAACTCGATTATTTTAAGGCGTGAGGTAACGAAAATGAAGATTTTGGAAATCAAAAACCTCCGCAAGCGGTTCGGTGACACCGAGGTGTTGAAGGGTGTTGACTTAAGCTTACAAAAGGGAGAGGTGCTTTCTATCATCGGCTCGTCGGGCGGCGGTAAGACCACGCTTCTCCGTTGTATGAATTTTCTTGAACGCGCAAATTGCGGCGAGATCGTCGTAAACGGAAAAACGGTATACAGCGCCAAGGAGGGCGAGAAGCCCGAGGTCAGCCCCGAGGCTCAGCTTTCCTTCGGACTCGTTTTTCAGCAATTCAATCTTTTTCCTCAATACAGCGTTATCGAAAATCTTATGTTAGCGCCCAAGATTCGTTCAAAAGGCAAAGTCGGCGGCGAGACCGTTGACAAGATCCGCGCGCGTGCCGAGAGCTTGCTTTTGAGAGTGGGGCTTGAGGAAAAGGCTGACGACTACCCCTGTCAGCTCTCTGGAGGTCAGCAGCAGAGAGTTGCAATAGCGCGCGCGCTTATGCTCGCCCCCGAAATACTCTGCTTCGACGAGCCGACAAGCTCCCTTGACCCCGAGCTTACGGGAGAGGTCTTGAATGTCATACGCTCCCTGAAGGATAACGGACACACGATGATAATCGTAACTCACGAAATGGAATTCGCGCGTTACGTTTCCGATCGGGTCGTATTTATGGCGGACGGAGTCATCGAGGAGGAGGGAACTCCCGACGAGGTCTTCGGAAACCCAAAGAGCGAAAAAACCAAGGCGTTTTTGTCGGTCGGTATGGGGAATTTATAAGATCCTCGGAAACTGATCGACAGCGAAAGATCGGAGTGATACTCAGATAAGAGCATCACTCCGATTTTTTTATCTTATTATTTTGATCCCGCAGTTCCGTCGGGATTTTTGTGCCTTTTCATCAGCTTGACCTTTTTCTGCTTTTTAAGAATCAAAGTGCCCGTTTTTTTATCGATCTTGCCAAGCTTTTTGTTCTTCTTTTTCTTCTTCTTTTTTGATTTTTTGAGTATCTGATTGATCTGCGCCAGCTTCACAGCAATTTTTTCAGCCGTGTTCAGCACGTTGTATATTCGCGTCTCGGCGTCGGGGCGTTCTTTTTTCACAGATTTGTTGACGCATTCACAAGGACAATTCTCCTTTTGAACCTTTTTACACTTTTTCTTCATCATTTGCTCTCCGTAATCATGGTTTTTATCGCCTCGACGGCAACCTTGATAGCTCTCTCGGTATCGTGTTGCTCGTCGGTATCGGTGTCAAGTCCCGCATTCGCACGTTCTTGATTCCAAACGACCGAGAAAACAGCTCCGCATTTAACTCGCAGGAAAGAAGCAACTGTAAAGAGCGTGCCCGACTCCATCTCACTCGCGAGAACACCAAGGCGCTTCCAAGCCTCCCATTTGTCAAGCAGTTGATTGGCTACGGGCATACGAGAGGGAGAATGCTGACCGTAAAAAGAGTCCTTTGCCTGCACGATTCCCGTATGTGAGGGATAATTCAGCGCCTTTGCCGCACCGCGCAAAGCAACCATAACGTCGGGATCGCTGACCGCGGGAAATTCAATCGGCGCGTACTCGCGCGAGGTACCGTCCTGTCTGACCGCACCGCTTGCAATAACCACGTCTCCCGCCTTGACGTCAAGATCGATTCCGCCGCAGGTTCCGACTCGAATGAAGGTGTGCACTCCGCAGTTTGCAAGCTCCTCGATAGCGATAGCCGCCGAAGGACCGCCGATACCGGTCGAGCAGACCGAAACAAGCTCGCCGCAAAGCTTACCGTTCCATATAGTGTATTCACGGTTTGACGATACGAAATAAGGCTCGTCAAAGAAAGCCGCGATCTTTTCGCATCTGCCGGGATCACCGGGAAGAATGCAATATTTACCGACCTGACCCTCGGATACGTTTATATGATACTGCTTTTCGTGTGAGGATAACATCTGACACCTCCAAGTGTTATTTTTACAGATAAAAACGTTTTTTATCCAAATCAAAGGCAGATTATAGCCTTCTTTTCTTTATTGTACCACAGATCTCGCCAAAATTCAATAGAATTTTTGCATATTTCACTTTTATGTGCGAATAATAAGAGCGAAATCGATAAAAAAGAGGCAAGAAGATGACAAAAGGAATAATAGAGCTTGATGCATCATTCATAAGCACGGGAAACGCGGTCGGTAAGAAAGAGTTTGAAGGCCCTCTCGGGCGGTTTTTCGATACGCACGACACCGACGATCGTTTCGGAAAGAACACTTGGGAAAAAGCCGAGAGCGAGATGCAAAGGATCGCCTTCAATATGGCGCTCAAAAAAGCCGATCTAGGCTTTGAGGACATCAGCGCGATCTTCGCGGGTGACCTGCTCAATCAGTGCGCAGGCTCGTCCTACGGACTTCTCGGATGTATGATCCCATATTTTGGAATCTACGGTGCTTGCTCAACCTCGGGCGAGGGAATAATGCTTGCCTCGGTGATGACAACTCATAAGATCTTCGACCGTTGCGCCGCAGTAACGAGCTCGCATAACTGTTCTGCCGAGCGACAGTACCGAACACCGATCGAGTACGGTGGGCAGAGAGCACCCACGTCACAGTGGACAGTCACGGGCTCGGGCGCGTTCATCGTTGGTGACGGCGATGCGGGTAAAGTGAAAATAAAAGCAGGACTCCCGGGCAGAGTGATCGACAAGGGCATAAACGATGCCAACAATATGGGTGCGGCAATGGCACCCGCAATCTGCGATAGCTTTTGCCGATTCTTTGCGGAAAGCGGCGAGACCCCCGACGACTACGACCTCATCCTGACGGGCGACCTTGGCCACGAGGGCGCGTCGATCCTCCGTGATCTTATGCAGATCGAGGGCTATAAATTCGGGGAAAATTATACCGATTGCGGAATCCTCATCTTTGATAAAAGCACGCAGGATACCCACTCGGGCGGCTCGGGATGCGGATGCTCGGCGTCGGTGCTCTCGGCATACGTGTTGCCCAAGATGGAAAAGGGAGAATTTAAAAGAGTCCTTTTCGTAGCCTCGGGCGCTATGATGAGCCCCGACAGCATCAAGCAGGGAGAGTCGATCCCCGCGGTTGGACACCTGCTCTCATTTGAAGCGTAATAAAAGGAAGAAAAAATATGGAAACCTTCAGTAAATTTATCTGGGCGTTCGTTGTCGGCGGTGCACTTTGTATGATCGCCCAGATCCTTATAGATAAAACGCGCCTGACCCCTGCGCGAATACTCGTCACCTACGTTACGGTCGGCGTGTTGCTCGGCGCACTCGGGCTTTATAAGCCGCTGGTCGACTTCGCAGGCGCGGGCGCGACCGTACCACTCACGGGATTTGGCTACCTCATATCCGAGGGCGTCAGAGAGGCGGTCGATAAGCAGGGACTTCTCGGCGCGCTGACGGGCGGTTTGACCGCTGCCGCAGGCGGAATTTCAGCCGCACTCGTCTTCGGCTATCTCGCGGCGATAGCGTTTCGCGGAAAACGCCGAGGATAAAAAACGCGGAAAAGCGCAGAATGATAATGGGCGGATATGGAATCCGCCCCTACGGTTTTGTTTTGAACGCGTGTTACCGTAGGGGAGCATTCCATATGCTACCGAAAAAAGGGCGGATATGGAATACGCCCCTACTCTACTGCGGCATATCACCCCCCAAGAGCGCTCTTGAGCTTTTCAAGGGCGCTCTTTTCGATCCTCGAAACGTAGGAGCGTGAAATTCCAAGCTTTTCGGCGATCTCACGCTGCGTCAGCTCCTTGACTCCAAAAAGACCGTACCTCATAACGATTATCTGACGTTCGCGCTGCGAAAGTGCAGTCCTTACATATTTGAGCGCCTTTTCGCTGAGTATCTTGCGCTCGACCTCGTTTGCCATATCTTCTTCGGAGCTTATCACGTCCATATACGAAAGCGGATTTCCGTCTCGGTCAACGTCGATGGTCTCGTTTATCGATATCTCGGAGGAATGCTTTTTCTGCGAACGGAAATTCATCAGTATCTCATTCTGAATACACTTGGCGGCATAGGTCGCAAATCTTGTTCCGTTGTCTACGTTAAAGGTGTCGACCGCCTTGACCAGTCCAATAGTTCCGATAGAAACGAGATCCTCCTGATTTTTGACCGTCGAGTAGTATTTGCGGACGATGTGCGCGACCAAGCGAAGATTATGTAAGATAAGCACCTGCCTTGCATCCTCACCCGTGACTCCTCCTTGCCGCATTTTAAGAAAGTTGTTTCGCTCCTCCTCGCCCGATAGTGCGGGTGGAAAATTTTGTTGAGTACCAATGCTCAGCATCGGACTTAGTAGCTTGGTGATAACCGCTATAATCAAAGTGAAAATGATCATGACCTTCTCCTTTTGTAAGAACGTTTATACAAAGGAGTATATGATGTGCTTGCCTGTACTTATTTGCGCGGACAAAAACGAAAAAAGAAAAAAAGAGCATCAAAAAAATACAAAAGCTATTGACAAGCGGAGAAGGGAGTGATATAATCAAAGCGTCGGCAAAGCCGACAAAAAACCGCATAAAAAATCAGGGGTGCCGAAGCTTGACACGAGTGCACAGTGGCGAGAGATAGGCTGAGACGGAGAACTCCGAACCCTTGTACCTGATACGGATAATACCGGCGTAGGAAGATTTTGATAGAATAGATTTGTGAATCGGGCAAGCCACGTCCGCCCTCATAAAAAATTCATCCGACCGTGATTTTTCGTGCGGATGAATTTTTATTTTTAAAGGAGGAATCACAAATGAAAAAAAGAATTCTTTGTGTCACAGAGGGAGCTCTGTCGCTGGCGCTTGCGTACGTGCTCGAGCTGCTCTGTGTCTGGCTCAACGCGATTACGGGTGTCAGCGCGCTTTTACCCTTCGGGGGAACGATAACCATAAGCATGCTCCCGATAATCTACTATTCCTTCCGCCACGGCGCGCTCTGGGGCGTCGGCGCGGGATTTGTCTATTCGCTGCTTCAGATGCTGCTCGGATTTTATATCCCGCCTGCAGGCACGTGGTGGGCACTCGTGCTTTGCATAGTGCTTGACTATCTCGTAGCGTTCACCGTGGTTGGAGTTGCAGACCTTTTCGCAAAGCCTTTCGGCAAAAAACGCATCGTAGGCTATTGTGTCGGCGCGGTTGCGGTCTGCCTTATCCGATTTGTTTCCAGCTTTTTGTCGGGCGTTATCCTCTGGGGCTCGTACGCTCCCGAAAATATGAACGTCTGGGTTTATTCTTTGATCTATAACAGCTCTTATATGCTGCCCAATGCAGTCCTCACAGGTGTTTTCGCCGTGATCGTCTGCGCCGCAATAGACCCCAAGACCCTTCGCCCCATGAAAAAAGCGAAATAACAAAAAGATCCGTTCTCCTCGGAGAACGGATCTTTTATTATCATTTGTTGAACATTATTCTCTCACTATTAAACATTCTTGTGAGAACGAACACTCCGATTCCCGTAAAGGCAATATTCGATATTACCGTTACAACCATATTCGGAATACTTGCCGAGAACGAGAAGATACCGATCATACTCTGTACACTGTTGAATATCGGTATCAAATAGAGCGCGGTGTTGCTTGCCGCCGTGCCGAACATACCCGAAAGACCGATCAGCATAGATAAGATCATCAAGGGCGTTACGTAAGTGCCCGCCTCCTTGATCGACTTAGCATACGCAGAGATGATCGAGATCACCGTAACGAATACAAGAACGGTCGAAAGAATTACGACCGCAAGCATCAGATAGTCGGTAATACCGTAAACGCTGCCGTCAATGCTGACAGTGTCTCCCATCAGCTTTGGAAGGGAAAGAACGACGCCGAGCGTGCTCGAGGTACCGCTTATCAAAGCCATAATAGAGAGCGCAAGGATCT
The DNA here is from genome assembly GCA_045532555.1 of Eubacteriales bacterium. Classification (GTDB taxonomy): domain Bacteria; phylum Bacillota; class Clostridia; order Oscillospirales; family CAG-272; genus SVTX01. Next base: position 6,294 of record JAZSGD010000154.1, read on the forward strand.
TTCCGATCGCAATATGAGAGCGCTTGGTAGGAGTGATAAGTAAAGTCGCGATAGTACCGCGCTCCTTTTCTCCTGCGATTGATTCAGGCGCGACCGCCATACAACCCGAGAAGAGAAGCATAACGAGAAGCATAGGCATCATCATCGAGAATATCATGCTCGTCATATCCTCGTCCGATGCAAGATCGTACACGCCGCCACCCATATTCACATCAAATTTGTTCGTCATCGAGGACTCGTAAATATCAAGCAGAGTCACCATATAAGTGTACGCCGTCGTCGAGTCGGTCGAGGTCGAATTGTAATAGATATCAACGTTCGGCGCAGGAGTATTGTTCGAGGGAGTGTAACCTGCAACGATCTCGTCAAAGTCCTCAGGAAAGACAACGAGTATGTCCTGCTCGTCCTCTACGACCTGATCCTTGACCTCATCTATCTTGTCCGAGGTGACGGTAGTAAGCACTACCGTTTCGCTGTCTATCATAGAATTCACCGAGGTGGGCAGATTGACCGCCACGATGCGCGGCATATATTCGTCGTCAGTCATAAAGGCATCGGACATCGCGCCGCCCATAAGAGAATAGATCAAATAAATCAGAATACCGGGCATTATCAGAGCTATAAGCGTTCTTCTGTCCTTAAAGAAACGGAAAAGCTCCTTTTTGAAGATCGTAAAAATAGCTGAATTTTTCATCGAGCCTCGCCTCCCTTCGCCTCGGTGTATTCTGCGAAAACATCGAAGAATTTGTCCTCAAGCGTTTTCTCACCGCAGAGACCTGAAAGCGTGTCGCAAACCACCATTTTTCCGTCGATGATTATTCCGACTCTGTCGCAAAGCTTTTCGATAAGGCTGAAAATGTGAGTAGAAACGATGATCGTTTTGCCCGCCTCCTTCAAGGAGACCAAAAAGTCGGTGACCACCTTCGCCGTAAGCACGTCAAGACCGTTGGTCGGCTCGTCGAATATTATAATGTCGGGGTCATGCACAAGAGAGACCGCAAGCGAGGTCTTTTGTTTCATACCCGTCGAAAGATCCGCAACCTTGACCTCGGCAAATTTGTCGATTCCAAAGCGGCTGAATAGCTCTGCCTTTCTCTTTGCGCTTACCTCGGGATCAACTCCGTGCAGAGAAGAGAAGAAGTCGAAAAGATAGTTGGGCGTGAAGAATTCCTCAAGCTTCAATTCACTCGTGAGAAATCCTATTTTCTGACGAACCTTGTCGGGCTCGGAAACCACGCTGTGTCCGTCGATCTCGGCATCTCCTGAGTCAGGCTTGATCAAAGTCGCAAGCATGCGGAGCGTAGTCGTCTTACCTGCACCATTAGGTCCTAGAAGACCGAAGATCTCCCCCTCGTAAGCCTCAAATGAAAGCCCGTCGACCGCGCGGCGAACCTTTTCGTTCGTCTTTTCTATTTTCTGTTGCTTTGAAGAAAGCTTAAAGGTCTTTGAAAGATTTTTGACCCTTATAAGTTCCAGCATAGTTATCATTGTCCTTTCTGTATTGATAATCTGATTGAATTATACCATTTAATCTCAAAAAGTCAATACGTCTCACCCAGTCGGCACTTTTAGAACCCCATTCGGTCGCCAAAGCCCTTTTTTATGAAGGTTCTTGGGAAAGAGGGAGGGGTTCAGGGGAGGGAGAGAACCCTTCTTCCTCAAAGAAGGGTTCTCTCCCTCCCCTGAGTTCCTTCGCCTCTTATCTCACCTGAACAAATCCAAGCTTTTTCTGAACCTTGGAGAGAGTGCGGCGGGCAACGTAAGAAGCCTCCTCAGCGCCCTTCTTCATCTGGGCCTCAAGCTGAGCTTTGTCGGACATAAAGCTCTTGAACTTCTCCTGAACGGGTGCGAGCGCATCTGCGCAGACCTCACCTACGGCAAGCTTGAAGTCGCCGTAGCCCTTGCCCTCGAACTCGCGCTCGATCTCGTCGAGCGTTTTGCCCGTGAATACCGAGTAAATAGTCATCAGATTGTTGATACCGTCCTTGCCCTCGGCATAGCGCACGCAGGTGGCGGAGTCGGTAACAGCTCGCTTGAATTTGCGGATTATAGTATCTCTGTCGTCGAGGATGTAGACCACCGCGTTGGTGTTCTCGTCGGACTTGCTCATCTTCTTGGTGGGATCGGCAAGAGACATGATCTTCGCGCCCGCCTTCGCCATAATAGGCTCGGGAATAGTGAAGGTGTCGGGATAGATAGAGTTGAAGCGAGTCGCGATGTCGCGGCAGAGTTCAACGTGTTGCTTCTGATCGATACCGACGGGAACGACGTCGGTCTGATAGAGCAGAATATCAGCCGCCATAAGCACGGGATAGGTGAAAAGACCCGCGTTGATGTTGTCGGCGTGCTTTTGTGATTTATCCTTGAACTGAGTCATACGGGAAAGCTCACCGAAGCCGGTGAAGCAGTTGAGGAGCCATGCAAGCTCGGCGTGTTCCTTTACGTGCGACTGCACGTAAAGAGTGTTCTTGTCGGGGTCGAGACCGCAAGCCATGTAGAGCGCAAGCGTCTCGTAGGTGCGACGGCGCAGGTCGGCAGGGACCTGACGAACGGTTATCGCGTGCTCGTCAACGACGCAGTAAAAGCACTTGTACTGCTCGGAGAACGCGGAAAAGTTCTTGATCGCGCCCAGATAATTTCCAATAGTCAGATTTCCGCTGGGCTGAACGCCGGAAAACGAAACCTTCTGATCGTTAAACATAATGTGTATCCTCCAAAAAATAATTACAAAATAAAAGACCTGTCCCGTACGATAGAAATAACCCTATCAGTACAGGGACAGGAATAAAACAAAATTCCTGCGGTGCCACCCCGCTTGACGAAAAACGTCCTCTTTGCGCATACCAAATATGCCGACTTTTTTTCACGGAGAGTCATCTCCGTCTCCCATACTCCCGCGCCGCAAGACGCAGTTTCCGTTCGCCCTCGGAAGTCCATTCAGCCGTTTGTTCTGACCGCGCTCTCATCGCCCGCGGCTCTCTGTACAGAAGGGAAATGACCTACTAATCTTCCTCATCGGTTTGATGTGACTATTGTAGCACACAAAATTTAATTTGTCAATAAGATTTTGAAAATTCATCAAAGTCCCATCTCGCGCGCAAGCTCACCGAGTACGCGGATGCCCGTAACGATCTGCTCATCGGAGGGCGTGCTGTAATTAAGACGGAAGGAATTTGAGGACGCGCCCGTGTCGCAGTTGAACGCAGCGCCGGGGACTACGCGCACGTTTCTTTCGCTTGCCTTGCGGATAAATTCAGCCGCGTCGACCTTGTCGGGCAGAGTGCCCCAAATGAACAAGCCACCCTCGGGACGAGTAATTTTCACCGATCTCGGCAGCTCGCGGTCAAGACACTCGAGCATAAGCGAGCACTTGTGCCCATAAATCTTCTGAATATCGCGAATGTGACCGTCAAGATCGCACTCGGTCATATATCTGTAGCAAAGCATCTGGAAAAAGAGATTGGTGTGAACGTCGCTGGTCTGCTTGGATACCACCATTTTGGATGTCACAGCCTCGGGCGCGATCACAAATCCGACTCTCATACCTGCCGAAAGTATCTTTGAGAAGGTCGAGCAGTAGATAACGATGCCTTCCTCATCCATGCTCTTTATCGTGGGAATATCCTCACCCGCAAAGCGAAGCTCACCGTAGGGATTGTCCTCAAGGATCATAAGACCGTACTTCTTCGCCAGCTCGTATATCTTCACGCGCTTTTTGTAAGACGTCGTTATACCGCAGGGATTGTGAAACGTGGGTATAACGTATATAAGCTTTGCGTTCGGAGTCGACTTTATCACCGACTCAAGCTCCTCGATATTCATCCCGTCGTCTTCAAGCGTAACTCCCGCAACGACCGCACCGTTCGACCGAAAAGCGTTCAGCGCACCGATAAACGTGGGATTTTCACAAATGACCGCATCCCCCTCGTTGCAAAAGACCTTGCAAGCGAGCTCAATGCCTTGCTGACCGCCAGAGACCACTATCGTCTCGTCGTTAAATCCGTCCCCATCGGCAACCGATCTGCCAATATTGAAGATCGCCTTCTGCCTCTTGGCAATAGCCTCGCGCAAAGGGAAATATCCGTCGGTCGCGCCGTACTGGAGTGCCTTTGCGGAAGCATTTTCATATATATCAGCGGATATTCGCGCCATATCTGCCACAGGGAAGCTCTCGGGCGCAGGATTACCTGCCGCGAAGCTGATCGTCTCGGTAGTTGCGGGCGCTTTAAGAATCTCTCTGATCGCCGACGGCTTAAGATCCGCAATTTTCTTTGAAAAGGTGTAATTCATAACGATTTTCTCCACTTTCGCTTTATCATATTGAATTATATCACTAAATTCCTGCCATTTCAAGCAGTTGACGCAAATTTTCATACGTTTTATTGACATTTTTGCCGTCGTGTGATAAAATTAAGAAAAACCAACCCAACTTTTTAAAAATTCGGAAAGCTTTTGAAAGGTCTCGGAAAATCTTTTCCCGAAAAGTTTTCCGAGTGGGGTGTGGGGAGAATCCCCACAACAAAAAACAGAAAGGAATTACAATGTCAAAGATAAAATGGCGCGGCGGCGCGCTGATAGCACCCCTGCCACCCGTGATGGTGAGCTCGGGAGATATGGAAAACTCGAATATTATGACTGTCGCGTGGACGGGGATCATCAACACGATCCCACCAAAGACATATATCTCCGTGCGACCGAAGCGTCACTCGTATAATATGATCAAGGAAAGCGGAGAGTTCGTCATAAACCTGACCCCCGCCAAGCTCGTAAAAGAAGCAGACTACTGCGGTATCTACACGGGCGCCAAGGTCGATAAATTTGAGAAATGCAAGCTCACTAAAGAGAAAGCGACCGAAGTGAATTGCGCGCTTATCGGCGAGAGTCCGCTGTCACTTGAGTGTAAGGTCACCGATGTAATATCGCTTGGAACTCACGATATGTTTTTAGCCGATATAGTCGCAGTCGACGTTGATGAAGACCTTATCGATAAGGAAGGGAAGCTCCACCTTGAAAAAGCTGGACTTGCCGCGTATGCCCACGGTGAATACTTCGAGCTGGGCAAGAAGATCGGTAAATTCGGCTTTTCCGCGACTAAAAAGAAAAAACACAACAAGCCCAAGAAACAATAACTCCAAAAAGGCTCGTTTCACCAAAGGTGGAACGAGCCTTTTTATAAACTATAATTTTATTATTCCTCAGCAGAGGTTGTGCCTGCCTCGGTTGTAATATCCTCAGAGGTAGTTTCGGTTTCAGCGACGAAGTTGTCTGCTCCGGATTTAATGTAACCGGTCATAGTCTCACCGCCGTAAGCGACGAATTCAACCTTGTACCAACCGGTCTCGGTGTTTTCGGCGATTACCTTGGTCTCCTCACCTGCAAGTGCCCAACCGATAACCTGGCTACCGTTGAATGTGGGAAGGTTGCGGATGTTGAGAGAGCCGGTCTGATCGTTTACGATCACGATCTTGTCAACCTCAACAAATCCCTCGTCAGGATCGCTGATATCGGTGAGATACTTAGAAGCAACATAATAGGTCTCATCCTCGTATACGACCTTACTCCAATAATTAGCCTCATCAGTGCTAAGTCCGATTCTCTTGAGTTCTGTGCCGTGAGCGATGCTTCCCTTCGACTCATAATCGGCGGTACGAAGAGTTACTGCGCTGCCGGGGTTGTTAACGTATACGGTTTCGTCGCACTCTGCGTACTCATATTTGCCGGGGTTGCCAATTTCGGAGCTGGAGCCATTATTGGTACCTTCGTTGCCTTCGCCCTCTGCGGTCGTGCCCTCTGCGGAGGTGTCCCCACCCGAGGGGATCTCTATTTTGTTGTTATCCGTGGTTTCCTCACCTTTGCCTCCCTTATCTCCGCAAGCGCAAAGAGAAGCTGCAAGAAGAAGTGCGGTAAAAATTGCGATAAGTTTTCTGCTCATTTTGATAATCCTCCTAAAATGTATAATAATCTTTGAATTTTGACACAAATGTAAATATTACTCTATAATTATATCATATCGTTTATTGCTTGTCAATAACTTTAAAATAAAAATTTGCTCAAAATTCTGCCATCGACAGAGTTGAAAATTTTTTCCCGAAATTGTCATTTCAGTTGACACAGACCGTGGAAATGTGGTAAAATATTATCATAAATAAACACTTCGGAGTGAAATTTAATGAAAAAACTACTCTGTATAGACGGAAACAGTATACTTAACCGACAGTTTTACGGTATCAGACCGCTCTCCACGCCCGACGGCTTTCCCACCAATGCCATCTTCGGCATGGTAAACGTGCTCATCAAGCAACTCGACGCACTCTCACCCGACTACGCGGCGGTAGCGTTTGACCTCAAAGCGCCCACCTTCCGCCACGAAATGTACGGCGAATATAAGGCAGGCAGAAAGCCGATGCCCGAGGACCTTGCAAAGCAGCTTCCCGTGGCAAAGGAGATCTGTCGCGCAATGGGACTGCACGTGCTCGAGCTCGCAGGCTACGAGGCAGACGACATCCTCGGCACGCTCGCGGCTTGGGCAGAGAACGAGGGCGACACCGAAGCATACGTGCTCACGGGCGACCGCGACTCGCTCCAGCTCATCAGCGACAAGACGAAGGTGCTTTTAGCCACGAATACCGACACCGTCACGATGGACGACGCGGCGTTCTTTGAAAAATACGGAGTCCACGCGTGTCAGTACGTCGATGTAAAAGCGCTCATGGGCGATAGCTCGGACAACATCCCGGGTGTCGCAGGCGTTGGCGAGAAGACCGCGTTCCGACTCATCGCAGAGCAGGGAAGCCTCGATGCCATATACGAAAACCTCGACAACATCAAGCTCACCCCCTCGGTCAGAGCCAAGATGGAAAACGGCAGAGAAAGCGCGTATATGTCCAAGGACCTCGCAACTATAATCCGCAACGTCCCCCTCGGTATCACCCTTTCAGATATTGCCCACAAGGGAATTGATCGCCCCGAGGCGAAAAAGCTCTTCCTTCGCTACAATCTTCTCTCGGCAATAAAGCGTTGCGGACTCGATAAGGACGCGGACGAGTCCTCAAGTCTGACCGAAACGACCGACAAAACGAGTGTTACCGTGATCGAGAGCGCCGACCTCACTTCTCTCGGCGGCGAGATATACGCCATCTCCCTCACCGACGAAAAGGCATATATTTCCGACGGCGAAACGGTTATCGCCACAAGCCTTACGGACGAACTTGCAAGCTTTATCAAAACCAAGAAAATTATCACCTGGGATTGCAAATCCCTCTATAAATCCCTTGACTCAAAAGGCATTCACTTCCGTGATTGCTATTTTGACGTAATGCTCGGCGCATACGTCGACGATTCCTCGCAGAGCAGCTACGAGCTCGAAAGACTCGTCGGCTCATACCTCGGCGACACCGCAGACGAGAGCATCCCCGAAGCGTACTACGTCGCAAAAATGTGGCAGATCATAGAGAAAAGACTCGCCGAAAGCGGTCAGCTCGACCTGCTCTATAATATCGAAATGCCGCTTGCCGCAGTCCTTGGCGATATGGAAAACGCGGGATTTAAGATCGACCGTGAGGGCATAGCACACTACGGCGAGGAGCTCGAGGAGCAGGCAAGAGCGCTCGAGGAGAGAATATACTCGATGGCGGGCGAGGAATTCAACATAAATTCCCCCAAGCAGCTCGGTGAGGTTCTCTTTGAAAAGCTCATGCTCCCGACTGCAAAAAAGACCAAAACGGGATATTCTACCAACGCAGAGGTGCTCGAAAAGCTCCGCAAATATCACCCGATCATCGACGATATACTCGATTACAGACAGGTAAGCAAGCTCAAGAGCACGTATGTCGACGGTCTCTTAAAGAGCGCCGACGGAAACGGCAAATGCCACACTACCTTCAAGCAAACAGGAACGGCAACGGGACGTCTTTCCTCGGTCAACCCCAACCTGCAGAATATCCCGATAAGAACCGAGGCAGGCAGACGCTTCCGTGAATATTTCATCTCAAACGACAGCGGCAAGGTGCTTATCGACGCCGACTATTCACAGATCGAGCTCCGCGTGCTCGCGCACGTGTCAAGCGACGAAAATATGATCGAAGCATTCCTTTCAGGCGAGGATATCCACACCGCAACCTCCTGCCGCGTTTTCGGTGTTTCACCCGACGAGGTATCTATCGAAATGCGAAAGAGAGCCAAGGCGGTAAACTTCGGTATCCTTTACGGAATGGGCGAATTTTCGCTTGCGGAGGATCTTAAGATATCTCGCGCCAAGGCGAAGGAGTACATTGACAGCTACCTTGCAAGCTACCCGGGCATCAACGAGTATCTGCACAACGTCGCCAAGGATGCAAGAGAGGACGGATACGTCACGACGATGCTCGGCAGACGCAGATATATCCCCGAGCTGTCGTCGACCAATAAAAACCTCCAAAATTTCGGCGAGAGAGTCGCAAGAAACAGCCCGATTCAGGGAAGTAGCGCAGATATCATCAAAATTGCTATGATAAACGTCGACAAAGCTCTCCGCAAACACGGAAAGGGAGCAAAGCTGCTCCTTCAGGTGCACGACGAGCTGCTTATCGAAAGTCCGCGCGAATGCGCCGAGGAAATCCTCGAAATACTCAGAACTGAAATGGAAAATGCCGTCAAGCTGGCAGTTCCGCTTAAGGTCGATGCCCATATAGGCGAAAATTGGCTCGAATGCCATTGATAAAGCCAAAAACAAAGCATATTTCTTTAGTGGGCACGCATGAAAACCAATGACTAACAGAGGTTGTCGCAGCGTGCCCATAATGAATTGCCCTTACGGGCATGAGTTGGCTTGCACCATGAATTGAACTTCGTTTATGAATTGCCTTCGGCATGAAAAAGCAGGGCAATTCAATTCATGAAAACAAAGTTTTCAAATCATGAAGCCGCAAGGCTTCAATTCATGACGCCTCATTTGCAAAGCAAATAGCGTCAATTCATTAATCGGGGAATATGCTTTTCCTTTAAAGCAAAGTGTATATACACCTGTATTTACACAATACACAAAAATCGACCCAAAACCGCAAAATTTTGGTCTATTTTTCACCTTGTCATAGCCGCAAAAAAGTGATATACTCTAATCAATAAATAACAAAAAGAGGAAAAACCTTATGAAAACCTTGAAAAAATATCTCCATCGGTATTTTATCGACGCTATGGGCGCTATGGCGCTCGGACTTTTCGCCTCGTTGCTTATCGGCACGATCTTCGGCACGGTCGGTAGCTACGTCAAGATCGCGTGGCTCGCAAGCGCGCTGAATACCATAGCCACCTATGCCAAGGCGGCAACGGGAATGGCGATCGGTGTCGCTATCGCGTATAAGCTCGGCGCACATCCCCTCGTTATGTTCTCCTGCGCGGCAGTCGGCGCTATGTCAAACGCTATGGGCGCAGTCGTAAACGGCGGCGCTATCGGAGCTTGGGCGGTGACCGCCAATACCACGGGCAACGGAGTCTTTTACAGCGCAGGCCCCGCAGGTGCGTTCTTCGCGGTAATAATCGCTTGCGAGATCGGAATGCTCGTATCCAAAAAGACCAAGGTCGACATACTCGTCACCCCCGTAGTCACTCTCACCGTGGGCTTTGCGGCAAGCTGGCTGCTTTGCCCGATCGTATCCTACGTAATGTATTATCTCGGCGTATTTATCGCCACGGCTACCACCTTCCAGCCTCTGCTTATGGGTATAGTCGTGTCGGTAGTGGTCGGAATCATTCTCACTCTTCCGATCTCGAGCGCGGCGATATGTGCTATGATCTTCTCCTCGTCTGCCCTTGAAGTTGCGGTAATGAACGGAACGAGTGAGGGCTTCTTGCTCGCAGGCGGCGCGGCGGCAGTCGGATGCTGCGCGCAGATGGTGGGCTTTGCCGCATCAAGCTTCAGAGAAAACAAGTGGGGCGGCATTATCTCGCAGGGACTCGGCACTTCGATGCTCCAGATGGGTAACATCTGCAAAAATCCTCGCATTTGGATACCTCCCACGCTCGCGGCAGCGATCGTCGGACCTCTCTCCACAATGGTCTTCAAGCTTTATTGCACGGGCGTTTCTGCGGGAATGGGAACCTGCGGTCTTGTCGGCCCTATCGGTATCATCGCAGATACGAAATCCTCACCTATGATGTGGACAGGACTCATCCTTTGCTGCATCGTTCTCCCCGCGGCACTCTCCTTGCTTTTCAGCGAGATCTTGCGTAAGATCGGCTGGATCAAAAAGGACGATATGCTTTTAACCGAATAAAAATCATCCATACGCCGAGCGCTGCAAACACACCGCTCGGCGCGTTTTTCTATTCAAAGCACTTGCAAAATTATCCAAAACGTGTTATAATGAAAGTGCAGGGTAAGTAACCGTAGAATCATAAGCAGGAGGATTAGGAAATGAATAATAAGAAAAAAAGAAGAATATTTGCTTGTTTAATTGTTTGTGTAATAATCGCAACTCTCATTTGCCTAGCTTCGTGTTCAAATAAACGGCGCTTTGACATGGATGACATGGAATGGATGCTTGGAAAAACATCCTCTGAGATCGAAGAAAGATACGGATCATTTGATTTTATTCCAGGTTATAAAGAAAAAAGCGAAGATGGAAACTATTATTCTGCAGGTTGTTGTTATGAAGTGAAAGAGAAACGCGTTGGACCTTTTGGAACAGATCCAGCCGTATATTTTCAAATCCATTTTGATTCAGAAGGCCGCGCATATCGATTTATATACCCTTGGTATATTCCGGCATAATCTTATAAAACATAGCGCCCGGCGCCTTCGCGGCGCTGGGTTTTTCTTGACATCGTATCTTTTTTATGATACAATAATATATCACCATGCCCCACGGCAGATCGGAGAAAATATGAACTCACAAGAAATAATGCAAATACTCGAAGAGAGAAGAACCTACCGCCGCTTTGACGAAAGCAGACAAATACCCGACGAGGTCGTCGCCGATATGAAAAGGGCGGCACAGCTCGCGTCCTCCGCGATGAACCGCCAGCCCCTCCGCTATATCTATATCCGCACCCCCGAGACAGTCAACCGTGTATTCGACATCACAAGCTGGGGCGGAGCACTGCCAAACGGAGAAGGAAGACCCAAAGCGGGCGAAAGACCGACCATGTTCGTGGCAATACTCTCCGAAAAGACACTCCAATCAAAATATAGCGCCTTCGACGAAGGACTTGCCGCCTCCAACCTCACGCTTTCCGCCTATGCCCACGGAGTCGGCTCGTGCATTCTCGGAAGCGTCAACGCCGATAAGCTCCGCGATCTGCTTAAAATCGACGAAAGCCTTGATATAAGCTGTGTCATCGGCTTCGGCTACCCGACTC
>JAZSGD010000073.1:0-8084 GCA_045532555.1 Eubacteriales bacterium
ACCGAAAAACGCAAACTCCGATTGTCGCGAAACAAATTGAATAGAAGAAGAATAAATTCTACACATCATAATCAGTGGAATCTGCGCTTTTACCAAATTCGTACTGATTATGATATGTAAAAAAAGGTATAGTATCCCCTAAAAAGAAAATACTCTCCAATACATTTTATTCGATTTGTTTCGCAAGGATATTATAACATATTAAACAGTAAATGTCAATTAAAATATAAAAACAAATTCACTGTAAAATCAAAAAGTGCGGCAACCGAAGCCGCCGCACCGAAAAACGCAAACTCCGATTGTCGCGAAACATAATAAGTTAGATCCGGATAAACCGTAAAACTATCTACCGGAATTTGCATTTTTGCCAATTTTTTAAGCTTTTAGTTTATAGACTCTGTTTCTGTTCTCACCCTCGGTAGCAAGAATATTATCCTCAATCATCTTGCTCAAAACAGCTCTTGTTCTCGAATCGCTAATACCGATAAGAACGGACAGTTCAGAACATTTGGCGGAAACATTTTCTGTAAGATATGCTACGATGGCTTCTCGATAGGCAACAGTTTTTGTCGCTTGCTTTTTACCGCTTGTTTTTATCGCTCGTTTTTTATCGCTCATTTCTCTCAAAGCAAGCGATAAAGTAATTCTATCGGGTTCAAAGCTCTCGTTGATAACAGGAGCAGACCAGCCTTGCTTTTTCCAAACGCTGAAGATGTTGGGAATACCGCTACCTGCGCGCTCACCTACGTCGATGAGGTTAAACATCTTGATGAGCGTGCTGTTACGAGGGTCGGAAACTCCGCCACTCTTTGCAGCCTCCACATCGATACGGAAACCGCCGGGGTTGGAAAGCGTGATAACATCTTTTTTCTTGATTATGACAAGACCTTGTCTGCCGTGATAGTCGGCATTTATCAAGCAGTTGGCAAGAGCTTCGCGTAATGCTTTATGAACGGGGGTATCGTCAATGCGATCACCGCCTTCGAGCTTGAACGGAACTTTAATATCCTGTGTGATCTTGTTGTAAACGCGGAAATAGAAATCGTAAACGTTTCCACTCCAATCGCCCGACGAGGATACGATACGGTCTGTCCAACGGGTGTTAGGATCGAACTGCTCTTGATAATCAAGGAAATATGCGGGAAACTCTTTGACAATTTCGTATTCGTAGCCGAACATCAAAAGTCCTGCGGCAGTGGGGTGCATCTTACCGTCGCTTGATCTTCCAACCGCACCGAGCTTGTAAAGGAACTCAACATCTTCAAGTTCTTCCCAAACGTGTCCGGGACGGTAGGTCTTCATACGGATACGGTAACGCTTCACGCTGTCATAATCGAATGCGTCAAGCTCCATATTTTCAAGCACGAGCATATCCTGCGTCTTAATTGCGGCATCACGCATCATCGCTTGCACTTCTTCTTTGGTACACTTGTAATCACCCTCGCCGTTACGGCGATAGCTTCCCGAAAGAGGATTGCCGTCGATATACACGGGCTTATCGCTACGATGCGCGCGAGGTACACGGATAGCCACAATGTGCTTGCCGTCGATGTCCTCGATAGTTACATCCTTATCGGAGAGAATGTTTGCGCTCACTTTGTTCGCGTTATTGACAATATCACTTCACCGTTCATAATTTTTCCCTTTATTTTTTTTTCGTCCTTGCAAGGACGGTGTCAGATTCACCGTTCGTTATATCTCTGCCTGAACGCAGGCATCGTCGTCGAAGCAATAATCCCTTATCCACTCGATTGCAGGTGCATATCCAAGCTCTGCCGCTTCGGAGATCCACTCGGCAGCCTTCACCATGTCGAAATTCAGCTCCCGTCCGAGCTGATAACGAATACCAAGCTGATACATAGCGTATGGCTTCCCCATTTTCGCCTGCTTTATCAACAAGCGTAGCTTTTTGGTCTTTCGCACGTGATCATCCCCTTTTTTGTTGTTTCGTACAACTATCCATATAGGTATTATACCACAAAATTACCAATATCACAATTCAAGTTATTATATGAAAAAATAATGTTACCGTCTGTTTTTTGGTTTATTTGACGAATTTTTTTCGTGAATAAAATTCAAAAATCCTGCTCTTTTGTTCACAAAATCAACAATATCAAGTCATTGTTGCGGCAGTGCTTTAGCCGGATAAAGCATCAAAAATCTTTTCACAACATTCGTTCGATTTTATGATTGGGCAAAACGACGAAAAAAAACTCTTTTTGTTAAAAAAGAAGATTATCTCTTGCATTTGTGAGTTTAAAGTGTTATAATAGTATATATATGTGTGAACAATTGTGTTCGTTTTACGAAAGGACCTCGTAATATGGTAAACGATATCCAAAAAGCAAGTTTTTTTAAGAGACTGTCCGCATTTATGCTCGACAGCATTATTCTCATATTGGTAGCGGTGGCGGTAGCAGTGCCGGTATCTGCTATTCTCAGTTATCCCGACACCGTAGAGGCTTTTGAAACACACTATAAAAAGTATGAAGAAAAATATGCGATAGATACCAATATGTCTGCCGATGAGTACGACAAATTGACTCCCGAGCAAAAAGAACGCTACGAGGAGGCAACCAAGGAATTGGCAAAGGATAAAGAAATCATCAAGCTTTATACCGCTCTTATGAATAAAACCATTTTAGTAGTGACTATTTCCCTTTTCTTTTCGTTTGTCGTGACAGAATTGGCTATACCGATGTTTTTCAAAAACGGTCAGACGCTTGGAAAGAAGATGATGTCGCTCGGAGTTATGCGCGTAGACAGTGTCAGAATATCAAGCTTCCAGTTGTTCGTTCGGTCAATTTTCGGCAAATTCCTGATGGAAACGATGATCCCAGTGCTCGTTATCATGCTGGAGTTTTTCGGAGTCATGGCGGGTATGGGCGTCATAATTACCGCCCTCATTTTCATTGTTCAGATAGTTCTTCTTATAGTTACGAAGACCAATTCTACAATACACGACTACTTTGCAGTAACTGTTGTCGTCGATATGAACAGCCAAACGATGTTTGATTCCCCCGAGGCTCTTATTGAGTACAAGAAAAAACTACACGAGGAGGAAGTACGTAACGCTCCGTACTGATTCCGTTTCAAACTGTCCTAAAAAAATATTACATAAAATGCAGTTTGGCGAAAAACGCCAGAACTGTTTAAACTTTCAGGAGGTTATATGAAAGTCGAATTGCAAAACTTAACAAAAATCTTCCCCAGCCGTAACAAAAAGTCGGGTGGAGAGGTGACAGCGGTAAATGATTTTACCTTCACCATTCCCGACGGTAAGCTGGTAGGTCTGCTCGGTCCCTCGGGATGCGGAAAGAGTACCACTCTTTATATGATCAGTGGACTTCAGAAGCCCTCGTCGGGTAAGATCTTCTTCGGCGACGAGGACGTTACCGAGCTTTCCCCCGAGAACAGAGGTGTAGGTCTCGTGTTCCAGAACTACGCACTCTATCCCCACCTTACTGTCAAGCAAAACATTATGTTCCCTTTGCAGAATCTTAGGGGTGCTGACAAGCTCTCAAAGCAGGAAATGCAGGACAGAGCGCTTGAAGCAGCAAAGCTCGTTCAGATAGACGAGCTTATGGACCGTAAGCCCAGCGAGCTTTCGGGAGGTCAGCAGCAGAGAGTTGCTATCGCCCGCGCACTCGTAAAAATGCCTCGCGTTTTGCTTCTCGACGAGCCGCTTTCCAACCTCGACGCGCGTCTTCGTCTTCAGACCCGTGAGGAGATCAGAAGAATTCAGAAGGAAACAGGCATAACCACCGTTTTCGTCACGCACGACCAGGAAGAGGCTATGTCTATCTCCGATATGATCGTAGTTATGAAGCTCGGTGTACTTCAGCAGATTGGTAAGCCTCAGGATATATACGACGATCCTACAAATCTGTTCGTTGCAAAATTCTTGGGAACGCCTCCTATCAACGTTTTCAACGGAAATGTTAAAGACGGTATGCTTTATGTCGGAAACGACGCTGTTCTGGAGGTCGGAAACGTAGCCGATCAGCCCGTTTGGGTAGGTATCCGCCCCGAAGGCTTTACCCCCGACGATAACGGTGCTCTCGTTTGTAAGCTCAATAACGTAGAGGTCATGGGAAGAGACGTAAGTGTAGTTTCTACACACGAAGCCTCCGCTAATCCCATCGTACGCTCGATCGTAAATGCTGACAACAAGATCGACGTAACCGCAGAAAACATCAAATATTCCTTAAAACCTCATAAGGTGTTCATCTTTAACAAGGAAACCGAAGAAAGAATTTATTTTGAGGTGAAGTAATGGTAGATAGTAAGCATCAATGGAAGGCTTGGGTGTATTTGCTCCCTGCAATTATTCTACTGATTATATTCACGCTATGGCCTATAATCAATACGGTCACCACCGCGTTTATATATAATGTAGAATACAAGCCTGTAACCATACAAGTTGAAGCCGTTGAAACCGCCGAGGGAGAATACCGATTTACATATATTGACTCGGTAGAGGGAGATAAGTACTACATGAGTGCGGTCGTCGAGGAAGACGGTAGCGTTGACCTTGAGTACGTAAGCGCTCCCGATGGCGCAAATGGCAACTTTAAGTACGACGCTGATCTCACGGCATGGACCGTTACCATCGGTGAGAAGCAGTACTTTATCGGCGCGACCGACGATTCAGACGCTTCCCTGTTTGAAGTGAACGACGAAAACGTCTCAAAGCTGGGATCGTCCATATATCCCGCAGGCCTTTTCTCCGGCTCTGCAAACAAGTATATTACAACCGACTTTGATCCCAAAGCGGGATACAATTTCAGTGTTTTCAAGGGTGTCTCCGAGGCAGTAAGATACGTTCTTGGCTCCTCCGAAGAGGGTTACCTCAACACCACGGATCTTCTTAATGAGTCTGCAATGCTCTGGCCTGAAAAGTGTAAGGTCGGAGAAAACAACGGGTTCAAGTTCTACTTTGAGGACGAGGACTACAACTGGCTTTATCTCAACACAGTCGTAAATGAGGAAGGCGAAGTATCCATAGAGTACTCGCTTGACCAAGGCGTCGGGTTCTATTACAACAGCACTCACAAAGCGTGGATCTGCCTCGTTAACGAAGCAGAGTATTATCTTGGACTTGACGGAATCAACCGAATTGGCGTTTATTCTCTTGCCGACATCGGAAATGAAAGCGCTCCTACCCCTGTAGTAATGTATATGCACAGAGGAGAGGCATCCGCAGCCGTTGAAATGACCAATCTCAGCGAGGACGACGCATACCGTATAGGTGCACATCGTGACGCAGACGGAACTCAGACATATATCACCACGGGTGCTGCTGTAGGCGGCGGTCTTATGTTGACCGAGGACTTTGTAAACGGTGAGGTCTTCTCCAAGTTCGGTATGAACAACTTTACCTACGTTCTTACCAGCAGAGGAAGTGACTTTATAGTCTGCTTGAAGAACACTCTCATTCTTACAGTTATCACCGTTCCGATCTCCACAATTCTTGCCCTCCTCATCGCAGTAGGACTTAACTCGATCAAGCCTCTGCAGAAGCTTCTGCAGACGATCTTCTTCCTGCCCTACGTTACCAACTCTATCGCAATAGGAATGGTATTCGCGGCAATGTTCAATATAGTCGGTATTAACTCCACGCAGGAGTCTGTTGGTATCATCAATAATATACTAGGAATATTCGGAGTAGAGAGAATCAACTGGATCAACTACGGTGCAGAAACCTGGGCAAGCTTCACAGCTCTTATCGTCTACATCATATGGAATGCTCTGCCCTTCAAGATACTTATTCTTCTTGGCGGTCTGCAGAGTATCAACAAACAGTACTACGACGCGGCTAAGATCGACAGCACTCCCAAGTGGCGTGTTCTTACCAGAATTACCGTTCCGTTGCTTTCTCCCATGCTCACGTACACTGTCATCACCAGCTTTATCGGCGGATTCAAGGAATACTCCAGCGTCGTCGGTATCTTCGGTGAAGATAAAGCAGTTGCGGGCGGTGCTAATATGAACACCATCGTAGGACATATTCAGAACCACCTTACCATTACCCGCGACTACGGTCTTGCGGGCGCGGCAGCACTTATGCTGTTCGTAATCATCTTTATCGTAACCATGATCAACTTGCGTATAAGCAAGAAGAGCACCCATTATTAAGAGAGGAGGTATATCTAATATGGAAAAAATCGATAACAAGTCTAACTCCTCCTTGAAGGTAATGAAGGAAAGAGATATCCAAAAGGTTGCCTCCGGTCAGAAGGTCGCTAAGGTATTCGGTCAGATCCTCGTTTATACCTTCCTCGGTATAATGGCTCTGATAGTGCTTTTCCCCTTCTACTTCATGATCATTTCGTCCCTGAAATCTCTTGAAGAATATAGATTGGCTGTTCCCACGCTGATTCCTCAGTCCTGGAAATTCCAAAACTATACCGACATACTTATTCCCTTTGATGTAGCAGAGGCTAACGGATGGGTAGGAACGATCGTTTCTACCGATGCCGCAACCAATGATTTCGACCTTTTCACCCTTTTCAGAAATACAATGTTCGTAGGTATCGTTTCCACGATACTTTCGTTAGTCATCACCGTGCTTTCCGCATTTGCCTTTGCACGACTTACTTTCAAGGGTAAAAACGCACTCTTTGCGGCGCTTCTCGGCACTATGATGATCCCCGGTGAGCTTTTCACCATCACAAACTACGCAACAGTTATGACCAAGGGCGGTTGGTTCCCCAAATTCTTTAACGGACTCGGAAATATGTTCGGTCTCTTTGGCCCTGATTTTCGTATTCCGTTCGTTGATTCAAGCTTTGCGGCTCTGATCGTTCCCTTCTTGGTAAGTGTATTCTACATTTACCTTCTCAGACAGAACTTCCTGCAGATACCCAACGAGCTTTACCTCGCCGCTAAGGTGGATGGCACCAGCGACCTCAAGTATCTCTGGAAGGTTATGATACCGTTAGCGCTTCCCACGCTGATTTCCATCACCATTCTTAAAATGATGGGTGCTTGGAACTCGTATGTATGGCCCCGCTTGGTTGCCAACGAAGAGAAATATCAGCTTATCACCAACGGTCTTCGTAACGCATTCACCGATTCCACGGGTGAAGTAAACATTCCCGTTCAGATGGCGGCGGTTGCCATCGTATCTCTCCCGCTGTTCCTGGTATTCGTATTCCTTCGTAAATATATAATGAAGGGCGTTTCCAGAAGCGGTATTAAGGGTTGATAACCGAGGGTATCCTTGGATTATCCATATAACTATCAAACAGGAAGGATGTTCATCTTGAAAGCAAAAAGAATTCTTGCTTTTGTTCTCGCAATCGTAATGTGCCTTGGTGTTTGCTCTCTTACCGGTTGCGGAAACGACACCCAGAAAACAGCAGACCTTGTCATTCCCGAAGAGGGCTTTGACACCACAAAACCCGTAACCATCAAGTTCTATCACACGATGGGCGCAAACCTCCGCGAAGTTCTTGATCGTTATATCGTAGAGTTCAACAAGCTCTATCCGAACATCACTGTCGTTCACGAGCAGGTTGGCGGCTACGACGATGTTCGCGATCAGATAAAGACCGAGATCACCGTTGGCAACCAGCCCAACATCGCTTACTGCTATCCCGACCATGTTGCTCTGTACAATCTGGCAAGAGCTGTCACCACTCTGGATTCTCTGATCGACCATCCCGAGCTGGGTCTGACCGAGGAGCAGAAGGCAGACTTCATCGAAGGCTACTACAACGAAGGCAAGCAGTTCGGTGACGGCCTGATGTACACCCTGCCCCTTAGCAAGTCCACCGAGGTTCTGTACTACAACAAGACCTTCTTTGATGCCAACGGCTTGACTCCTCCCACCACCTGGGACGAGCTGGAAGCAGTCTGCGCTAAGATCAAGGAAATTGACCCCACCTCCATTCCTCTGGGCTATGACTCCGAGTCCAACTGGTTCATCACCATGTGCGAGCAGTACAAGTCTCCCTACACCAGCGCTACCGGCGACCACTTCCTGTTCGACAATGAGCAGAACCACGCCTTCATCAAGGAGTTTAACGAGTGGTATCAGAAGGGTTATCTGACCACCCAGAAGATCTACGGCAACTACA
>JAZSGD010000236.1:0-1960 GCA_045532555.1 Eubacteriales bacterium
AATTTCAAACGCAATGATTGATTAAATTCCAATGTGAAGGATATATATATGAAACTGAAGAACATTCTGATTGTTGTTAAAGATATAGAGAGATCGAGAGCTTTTTATCATGACTTGTTTGGTATAGACTTGGTGCTTGACAACGACGGCAATATGATTTTAACAGAAGGTCTTGTCCTTCAAGACGAGAAAATATGGAAATCGTTTTTAGATAGAGATATTGTTTCAAAGAGTAACTCTTGCGAATTGTATTTTGAGGAGCAGGACATTGAAGCATTTGTTGAAAAATTGGAAAGACTGTATCCCTCTATTGAATATGTAAACCGTCTTATGACACATAGCTGGGGACAACGAGTGATCCGCTTCTACGACTTGGATGGTAATTTAATAGAAGTAGGAACACCGATGGAATCAATAGATTCCAATTTGCAGGGATGAAAAAATGAAAACATTTTACACAAGTGAACGAGAAGCATGGCGCGCGTGGCTTGCCGAACACTTTGAAACGGAGAGTGAAGTTTGGTTTGTTTTTCCGATGAAGGAATCGGGTGACAAGGTGCTTTCCTACAACGATGCAGTAGAAGAAGCACTTTGCTTCGGCTGGATAGACAGTACGATTAAGCATATTGATCCTACACACCGTGCGCAACGCTTCACCCCGAGAAAAAAAGGAAGTCCTTATTCCCGACCGAATATTGAACGGCTGATTTGGCTTGACGAGCACGGTATGATCCACCCAAGCGTAAGAGAATCCGTTTTGCCCTTGATCCGCGCACCGTATGTTTTCCCCGATGATATCCTTGATGCTATAAAGGAAGACGAGGTCGCGTGGGTAAACTATAAGGAGCTGTCAGAACCGTACAAGCGCATTCGCATTGCTTATATTGACGCCGCACGAAAACGCCCCGACGAGTTTAAAAAACGCCTTGAAAGCTTTATCAAAAAGACGCGCGGCGGGGGGCTGATTATCGGTTTTGGCGGGATAGACAAGTATTACACTTAGGATAGACAACTCCCGGTTGTAACTCCTCTCCCGCGCAAATACTGCCCCGCAATTAACGAAGAAAAAGGCTCAGGAAGTTGCTTCCCGAGCCTTTTTGGGTTTGCGTGGCAATGTGCATCGCAAAGCAAGCGCGGTGATCCCCCAAAAAAGCAAATTGAAAAGAGGGGGCAGAAACCCGAAGGTAAAACCTATTGAATTGTCAGATTTGAGCCGTCAAAGTCAACGCGGATCACGCTGTCAGGCGCAACGTCACCGCCAATGATCTTGCGTGCAAGAAGCGTTTCGATCCCGGATTGAATGAATCTCTTCAGCGGTCTTGCACCATAGATGGGGTCGTAAGCGGACTCAATGATATGATCCTTTGCTGCGTCGGTGATCTCAACCTTCAATTGCTTATCCTTGAGGCGCTTATTCAGATCGGCGATCAAGAGATCTACGATACCGTGAATGTTTTCCTTCGTGAGCGGCTTGTAGAACACGATCTCGTCAAGACGGTTTAAAAATTCGGGACGGAAGCTGCGCTTGAGCAGCTCGGAAACCGTCTTTCTTGCTTCCTCGCTGATCTCTCCGTTCTGTGTGATACCCTCAAGAATGGAGCTTGATCCAAGATTCGAGGTCAGTATGATGACGGTATTCTTAAAGTCAACCGTTCTGCCTTGGCTGTCGGTGATGCGTCCGTCGTCCAAAACCTGAAGCAGAACGTTAAAGACGTCAGGATGCGCCTTTTCTACCTCGTCAAAGAGGATGACGGCGTAGGGCTTTCTGCGCCCCGCCTCGGTAAGCTGTCCGCCCTCGTCGTAGCCCACATATCCCGGAGGCGCGCCGATTAAACGGGATACCGAGTATTTCTCCATATACTCACTCATATCAATACGGACCATACTCTTCTCGTCATCGAACAGTGCTTCGGCAAGGGCTTTGGCAAGCTCTGTCTTACCCACACCGGTAGGACCTAAG
>JAZSGD010000033.1:0-2436 GCA_045532555.1 Eubacteriales bacterium
CGCGGAAGACCATCATCATTTCCGGAGTCTGACTGCGTCTGCCAGAGCGACCGAGTCTTTGGAGAAAATTTGATACGGTGTTTGGGGCTTCTATCTGAACCACGCGCTCAAGCTGACCGATGTCAATACCGAGCTCCATTGTAACGGTCGCGCAGGTAACTGCAAACTCCTCGTCGTCGCGCATCTTCATTTCGGCTTCTTCGCGAAGCGATGCCGAGAGATTGCCGTGATGAATGAGGATGTGGCTGTCCTCGTCGCCGCGAAGTTTTGCTATCTGGCGCAACGTGGCGCAGATATATTCGGTTTCCTCGCGCGAGTTGGAGAAAACGAGGGATTTTTTATCTCTTACGCAATCGTAGGCATATTCATAGCCCGGATCGATGCTATAGGGCTTTCCACCACCGATCTGCTCGTAGTTATCAGTTTGTTCGTTTTTTTGAGGAATATCCTCGGTCGGCTCTACCGAAATGGTGATATCCGAAGTCGCGCTACGCACGGCTTTTTCAGTTTCCTGCTTTTGCTTTTCGGCTTCGGGATTCTGAATATAGAAATGCTCGAGTCCGAGTCGCCATTTGATCTTTTCCTGGCTGAAAGTGGGAATATCGATGTCTCTGCCCGTGTCGGCAGTGAGCCATTCTGCCGCGAGAGAGGGATCTCCTATGGTTGCGGAGAGCGCGATGCGACGCGGATGGAAGCCAATCAGATGCGCTATACGCGAGAGCAGACAGATTATCTGATTTCCTCGGTCTGTACCCGTGAGCGTGTGTATCTCGTCGATGACGATGAAGCGCAGGTCGCCGAACAGACGGGGGATGTCGTTGGAACGGTTGATGAGCATAGCCTCGAGCGATTCGGGGGTTATCTGCAATATACCTTCGGGCTTCTCGAGCAGCTTTTTCTTATGCGACATTGCCACGTCACCGTGCCAATGAGTCACCTTTACGCCCGTCATATCGAGCAGCTCCTCCATACGTTCAAACTGGTCGTTTATAAGGCTTTTAAGCGGAGCAATATAGAGCACGCCGACGCTTGATGGCGGATCCTCGTGGAGCAGGGAGAGAATGGGGAAGAATGCCGCCTCGGTCTTTCCGCTTGCCGTGGAGGAGGTCAGGAGAAGATTGTTATCGGTGTCGAATATGGTCTTCGCCGCCGCGACCTGAACTGCGCGCAGAGATTCCCACGAGTGCGAATAGATATATTCCCGTATAAAATCGGGGAAGCGTTCGAATATGAGATCTGCTTGTGTCATTTTGTTCTCCGTTCCGCCGCGCTATGCGGCATAGCTCTACTTTTGAGTGAGTAGTTACTTAAAATTCAATATCGTTTGCGGTGAATTTTCTGTTTTCTTCCTTATTGGTTGGTTCTGCAGCGGGAAGATCGTCATTTTCTGATCTGTCGGTCTTAAGTGTGACGTGAGTTCCTATAATATCGTCGAATTTCGCCTCGGGATTCTGCATCAGGATGTTGAGGACGGTCATATAGTCGCGGAGCATCTCACGGGGGGTTATCATACTGTCCGCGCCTGCTCTCGATAAGCAAATGTTCAGGAATTTGAGCTTTTCTTCGGTGGTAACCGAGCATTCCCAGTTGTAATACTGCGAATAAAGCACTGTTATACGTTGGATAAGGGCGAAAAGCTCATCATCAGTCAGTCGGCGCAGACGTATTACTGGTCCTATTAGATTTTTGAAGCCGTCAAGTGCGAATTTGCTGTCACAAAGTCTTGAGCGCAGAGCCTCGTAGCTGAAAAGTCCGCGTCGGGTATCTTCAAGGAACTGCGGTGTACCGCCGAAGACGATGTCAAGTCCCGGAGCGCGTCCCTGGAGCGTATCGTTGAACATGGAAAGTATCTTTTCGTAGTTGTTCTCACGGCTGACGCGGTGGGGGATCTTATAGAGATTGACGCACTCGTCAATAAAGACGACGAGTCCGCGATAGCCCATTTTTTTGGACAGAACTGCCCAGAGCTTCAAAAAGTCGTACCAGTTATCGTCGTTTATGATTACGGAGACCGAGAATCCAAGCTCTTTTTTAGCTTCTGTCTTGGTGGAGTATTCGCCGCGAAGCCAACGCAAGCAAGCACTCATTTTTTCGGTTGCATTTTCGCTATCCGAGGTACTCGCCTTGTAGTATTCGAGAATAACACGGGCAAAATCGAAGCCTCCGACCAAAAATTCAAGCTCGGAGAGTTCGGTATATATGCGCTTTCCAAGCTCACGCTCGAATATCGCGTCGTCGGGGGAGATATTGTCGGACATAAGCTCGCCGCGGATCTTGCCGATCCAACGGGAGATTATTTTTGAAAGCGCGCCGCCGTCGGGGGAGGATTTGGAGGCAAGATTCTTCATCAGCTCGCGGTAGGTCGCGATAGCACTGTTTCCGCTTCCGCTGAGTTTTCTTTCGGGGGACAGATCGCAATCAGCGGTGAGAAAGTCA
>JAZSGD010000318.1:0-2813 GCA_045532555.1 Eubacteriales bacterium
GTTGCAGGCAAATGTATCGCGTCCAAAAAATATATCTGCCCTAAATGTAATAAAACATTCTATCCAGAGTGGTGGTCGGCGGCAGTGTCTATTCACATCAATAATAACCGCGTTTTCAAATGCCCTAATTGCAAAACAAAAGGCTTTTGCCGTATTTCAAAAGAAGATAAGTAAAAATGATAAGCCCACCGCGAATTTTTCGCGGTGGGCTTCGTTTACCATATATAAAAATTTAAACCTTATTCCTTCCTCACCGACCGCTTCTCTGCCCTTACGATCTTGTAAAGCTCCTCTGCGGCAAGACGGGTCTTCGCAACCACGTCGCCGCAATCCTTCGGGAAGCAGTAATAAAGTATCTTCTTGTCGCCAATGCAGATTATATCGCCAAGCTTGTACCAATAATAATCGGCATATAAGCTGTACGACGAAAGCGGCGACTGAACATAATCAAGCTCACCGTCACATCCGACGAGGTGGAATCCCTCGCGGTTGTGTGTCAGCCTACCCTCTCCAATCGAGTAAATGCAATCGGTATCCACCATAGCGTAAATATCCACCGCTACGTCAAGCGAATAAGTGCCATCCACAAGCTCGCGTCTTACGTTCTCGCGCTCCCAGGCGTACCAATCGGGAATGTGATCGAATTCGGTCTCTCCCTCAATAGCGCGCATAAATCCGTCCTCGGTAAGCTCGTATTGCTTGCCGCAGGCGTGGCAGGTCAAGGTAGTTCCCTTGCCCTCGGTCTGACCCTCGGCAAGACAGTGCGGACACTTGTAAAGCACGCGGTTGAGATGATCCGCACGGAAATCCTCGTCTATCTTAACACCCTTTTCCTGCTGGGCGCGGAAGTTGTCAAACGAGAACTTCTCGCGCAACAACTCGTTGATCTGTCGAGGCGTCATTTCCTTTATCTGCTCGGGAGACAAAAGATACTCAACCTCAGCCGTCACCTGAGTTTTGCGAAGCTGAAGATTATTGTAAAGCGGATCGCGCAAAAAAGCTCCGTCCGTTCTGATTGTGACCACAGGCAAACCGAACATCTTCACGCACCGCCCAAGACTCTCGGGCAGAGGCGTAGCAGTTCCGTCAAAGCTGTAGCTCGCCTCAGGATACATAAGTATCGACGAATTGTATCGCTTCACAGCATAAAGCATATCGTGAAGCAGAGACACCTCGCTGACAAATTTCTTCGTAGGTATACAGCCGATCTGTCTCATAAGCCAATTCTTGCCAATAAAGCCGTCGGAGGTGCAAACGATATTATATTTTCTCGGATAAAGTATCCTCGAGGCTATCTTCAGATCGATAAAGCTCGAGTGATTCATCAGAATAAAGCAGGGCTCCTTTTTTGAGAGCTTCTCCATTCCGACAGAGGTATATTTGAATTTTGTCGCAACAAGATCGGGGATCGAGAGCGTGCGAATAAGCGTGCGGAAGAAAAAGCTCGGCCTGCTCGGCTTTTTTTGCTTCTTTTCGGGCTTTTCCAAAAGCTCCTTGTAACTGACACCGTATTTTATCTTCATAAGATCCTCTCCCGTAAAAAAACTTCACAATATTAACTGAATTTTAACTTTATATATATTTTACCACACCTATATGCTAAATGTCAATACGTAAAACACATATAAAAAACGAAAAATCCCGCCCTGACCTATTGACTAAAAAACGATATTATGTTACAATTAATTAGTTGATATCAAATATTGTCAAAAAGGAGATCAGCGTGAAAATTGCTTTCATTTAAACGTGAGGCGAACTGTTTCACGCATGAATTTCGCCGATGGCAAAATTCATCGACTATTATTTGTGCCGCCATTGGCGGCGGAATGGAGATTAATATATGGATTTCACCGTTGAACTTTTAAAATACCCCACCGAAGAGGATTGGATGCTGTGTAAGCTCTGCACTCTCAACACCGTTGGCAAGACCAGCACGAAGCTTCCCACAGAGGAATGGAGAAAAAAGCTCCTTCTGAGTGAGCATAGCCCGATAAGAACTCTCAATTTCTGCATCAAAATGGTGATCCCCTACTACGTCTCGGTTCACTTTTGCCGCCATTTCATCGGAGTGACCCACTTCGTGCAGAGCCAGAGAAACGACCGCCAGGAGAACTACGACCGCACCAAAGCGCCGCAGGATGCCCCCGTTTCTCACATGATGTACATAAACGCCCAGGAGCTTATGTTTATGGCTCGCCGCCGTCTGTGCATGCAGGCAGACCCCGCGACCCGTAAGGTAATGAATGAGATAAAGAGAATAGTTGAAGAACAGTGCCCCGAATTTATCGGCACTCTCGAGCCTATGTGCTCCTATCGCGGAGGCAGATGCACCGAATTCACCTCTTGCGGACTTAACAAGCAGTTTCTGACAGGAAAAGAAAACTAAAAATCAACATAAAACGGCAACGCGAGTGCGTTGCCGTTTTTTTATTCACATTAACTTCGTGCCGTCAGCATCCAGTCATGATCTCAATGATCTTTCGGTCGGTCTCCTTCATTCCGTCGTGACCGAGAATCGAAATATTTCGGATCGTATTCTCCACGCCCTTGCTTACAAGACCGTCGCCTCCGTAGAATTGACAGCCCTCCGAAAACATCTCAAAGCCCATAATACCGGCATCGACCGCCATAGCGATCTTTGCCGCACAGCTCGCCTTCGCACCGTCACAAACGATACCGCTTGAAATAGCCAGCGCGTTGACAAGGGTGTGATTGATCGCACGAAGATCACGCGTAATCAGATACGCGATTCCCGCCCCTGCGCCTGCGCCCGCGCTGACCGCGCCGCAGTAAGCCGATAATCTTCCGATTCC
>JAZSGD010000192.1:0-39858 GCA_045532555.1 Eubacteriales bacterium
TATAGCTATTGGTATCGTTTTCATAGCAAATGATCTGAGCTTGCTTTTGCTGTTGTTGCTTATTCCCGTGCCGCTTGTAATGTTTGGCTTCAGCTTCTTCTTTAAAAAGATAAACGCGCTTTTCCATAAGTGCTGGGGAGCGGGAGCCAAAACTAACTCGGTTTTACACGATATTTTTTCGGGTATTCGAGTTGTAAAATCATTTGGAATGGAGCACAGAGAGACCGAAAGATTTGAAAAATCGGCGGCAAAAGAAAGAGATCTGCAGATAAAGTCGGATACGTTGTGGTATACGATTATGCCGTTTATGCAGTTCTTTATGTGCTTTGGCGAATTCATAATGCTGTTTTACGTCGGTAATGCGATCTTGGACGGCGATATGACGATCGGCGATATGTCGAAATTTTCGATATATGCAAGTATGATATACGGACCTTTGCGTATGTTTTCACATATGCCCAGACAGATCATCAATTTCCTGACCTCCACTAACAAGGTTTTTGAGATAATAGATGAGCAGGTGGACGTTGACGATGCAGACGACGCTAAGGAGATAC
This sequence comes from Eubacteriales bacterium, assembly GCA_045532555.1. Taxonomy (GTDB): domain Bacteria; phylum Bacillota; class Clostridia; order Oscillospirales; family CAG-272; genus SVTX01. The sequence goes on from JAZSGD010000192.1 coordinate 558, forward strand.
AGATCATGGGTAATATCGATATTAATCACGTGTCGTTTGGATACGATAGCGGTGCGGAGGTGCTGACAAATATTGACCTACATATTAAGCCGGGTGAATTTATTGGATTGGTCGGAAAATCGGGTGTTGGAAAATCAACTCTTATCAATCTGATAATGCGAATGTACGACGTTGAGGACGGAAGCATTTGTATTGACGGTGTTGATATAAGGGATATCTCGCAGTCTTCCTTGCGCTCGCAGATGGGTGTTGTGCTTCAGGAAACGTTTTTGTTTTCGGGAACGATTTATCAGAACATCGCTTACGCAAAGCCCAATGCTACGAGAGAAGAGATAATCGCCGTTTCAAAGCTTGCGGGTTGTCACAACTTCATTATAAAGCTTCCCGATGGATACGATACGAAGGTTGGTGAGCGAGGTCACAGTCTTTCGGGTGGAGAGCGACAGAGAATCGCTATTGCTCGTGCGCTGCTTCACGATCCGAGGATACTTATTCTAGATGAGGCAACAGCGTCACTTGACACCGAAACCGAAAAGCAGATTCAGGATGCGCTTCAGCACCTGTCGGCAAATAGAACGACTATTGCTATCGCGCACAGACTTTCTACTTTGCGTAACGCAACTCGTCTTGTTGTACTTGATAAGGGCAGAATTGCCGAGGTGGGAACACACGATGAGCTGATGGAGAAAAAGGGCATCTATTATGGGCTTGTTATGGCGCAAAGAGAGATGTCAAAAATGTAATGGGGCAGACTATGAAATACTACGAGCGTTATGATGACCGTTACAAAAAAATGTACGGAGAGGGAATTGACCGTTGGGGCAATACGTCTGATGATGACACGTTGCTCGCGATACTTGAAAAATGGGTTGAGGACAATGATCTTCGTGGCAAAAGGGTAATAGATTTTGCCTGCGGAGAGGGGGCTTGCGGAGAGATCCTCTCAAAGCTTGGATGTATCTACCATGGGGTTGATCTTTCTCCAGCTGCTCTTGAAAAAGCAAGAGAAAGCTTAAATGATTACGCACAAGCAAGAGTGAGCCTTTTGAATATGGTGGAAGAGACCACAGGCGAGATTTACGACGCTGCGCTTGACTGCATGGGGCTGCACATGCTCATTACTGATTACGATAGAAGCAAGTATCTTCGCAACGCATTTGATTCCTTGGTTGGAGGAGCGCCGATGCTGTTCATCAAGGAAATGTATGGGGAAGACTCGTATCGCGGAGCTGTTGAATCATTTGACGATTGGAAGAAGATCAAAAACGAGAGCTTTGAAGATCCTAAGCTCTGTTGTGAGGTAAACGGAAAGGAGATCCGATATCCGATTTTGCCTGCAAGGGGCAGGACTCGCGCCGATTACTATGCGGAAATGGAAACGGTTGGTTTCAAGGTTGAGGATTTTATAGGTCTATCCATAAATAATGCTTGCTCGGCGTGTATTTACGTAAGAAAGCCTTAAAATCAGCTTATCCACTCAATAAAAATACAAACTGTCATAAAACAAAAAAACCTCCCATATAATTTAGCGATAACAAATATCGTCTGAATTTGTGGGAGGATTTTTTATGGCAGAGCATTCTATTTATAAGGATATTGCGGAGAGAACGGGCGGTGATATTTATATCGGTGTCGTAGGACCCGTAAGAACAGGTAAATCTACCTTTATCAAGCGGTTTATGGAGGCGCTGGTGCTTCCGAATATCACCGAGGGCTATTCCAGAGAGAGAGCAAGAGACGAGATGCCTCAATCAGCGGCTGGCAAAACGGTTATGACCACCGAGCCAAAATTTATTCCCGACGAGGCGGTGCAGATAAGCGTTGACGGATGCTCGAATCTCAAGGTCAAAATGGTGGATTGCGTTGGCTACATTGTGCCCGAGGCGCTTGGCACTATTGAGGACGGTCAGCCGAGAATGGTACGCACACCTTGGAGAGAGGAGCCTATGCCTTTCGTTGAGGCGGCTGAAATGGGTACACACAAGGTTATAAGTGAGCATTCGACAATCGGTATGCTGATCACTACCGACGGCTCTATCGGGGATATTTCGCGCCCAAGCTACGTGGAGGCGGAGGAGAGAATAGTTGGAGAGTTGAAGGCACTCGGCAAGCCGTTTGCAATGATACTCAACTCCGCGCATCCCGAAAGTGATGCGGCTATTTCTCTGGCGTATGAGCTTGAAGCAAAATATGACGTTCCCGTAGCGCTTGTGTCCTGCATTGATCTTGATGCGGAGGATATACGACATATACTCGAGCTTGTTTTGCACGAATTTCCCGTGACCGAGATCAAGGTTTCACTGCCCGAATGGACGGAGGCGCTTGAGGACAGTCACAAAATCAAGTTGTCTATTTTGTCGTGTATCAAGAGTTGCGCAGATAAGGTCAACAAGGCGGGGGATATCAAGGGCGCGTTTGAAGCTCTTTCCGAGAATGAATATATCAAGAGCGCGACGGTTGACGAGATCGATCTTGGAACGGGAAGGGCTCAAATAACAACGACAATGAACGACGGGCTTTATTATGAGGTTATAAGCGAGCTGACGGGCTTTGAGATCGGCGGCGAGGAGGAGCTTATTTCGTTGCTCAAGGATCTTGCCGAAATGAAGGTGAGGTACGACAAGGTCAAGGAGGCGCTTGACGAGGCAGAGGAAAACGGCTACGGAATCGTTATGCCTGACGTGAGTGAGCTTCATCTTGCAGACCCCGAGATAGTCAAGCAGCCCGGTGGATACGGCGTGAAGCTTCGCGCATCGGCGCAGTCTATACACATGATCAGAGCTAATATTGAGACCGAGATCAATCCTATTGTGGGAACGGAGCAGCAATCCGAGGATCTTGTAAAATATCTGCTTAATGAGTTTGAGGAGGATCCTCAGAAGATCTGGGCATCCAATATGTTTGGCAAGAGCCTTTACGAGCTTATGAATGAGGGCTTACACTCCAAGCTTGAGCATATGCCCGAGGCATCGCGTGTCAAGCTTTCCGAGACTCTTGAGAGAATTATCAACGAGGGAAGCGGTGGATTAATCTGCATAATTCTTTGATGTCGTACGAAGTGTTTGTGTCATATAAAAACAGAGCCGAGCGCAAAATGCGCTCGGCTCAACTGTTTTGTTCTCCCTTTGTATCATTTTCCACCTTTATCAACACGCCGCCATGTTTTCAGGTCCAGGGAAGAGTATTCAAAGTATTCGTAGCGTTGATTTTCGTATGAATCCCCGGTCAATACTCTTATGCATAGATAATATTCATCTTCGCATACAAAGTCATATACCTCTGCTCCGCTCAGAGAATTATCATAGGGAAGCTCTATTTTATCCCAATTTAGACCTCCGTCTGTAGTAATATACGTTCGATTTGTAATATCATCATCGGCCCAGAAGCCTCCCGAAATGAGTCCGACGCTATCGTTAAGCATTTTGGCACATAAAACACGCTCTTTCCAGTGGAATTGAGGAGGAGTATTTACCGATATGGATTGCCAGGTCTTTCCTCCGTCTTCGGTTTTTAACAATATGTCTAACTGAGTGTCAAACGTATCTGCAACTCCACCAAATGAGAAGAAATATCCTTTTTGCGGACTTGAAAAATGATAGCCGGTATAAACGTCTTCGGCGTAAAAATTATGATCGCTGAGTTCAGGAAACGATGCTATGACGGAATTTATTACCTCCTCCTTTGTTTTAGTGGATTCAGTTGCGTTATCATCTCCGTAATAAGTTACTTCGACGCGATAATTTGCATAAACATAATATTCGCGATCAAAATACAGTATTTTGTAATATTCTAGCTCCTCGCCATTCCATTCGACTTTAATAGGCTCTGTATCGAGCAATCTTGCGGTATCACTTGTTGCGGAACGCAAATAAGCCCATTCTGATAAAAGGCAGGAGAGCTGCACCGGACAATCGGGAGCCGGCTCATAGAAAACCGGTATGGAATCGTATAAAACTTTAATGATAGGAAGTCTTTCAAAGCAGACGACTTTTATGGCACGCTTCCTTTGATTTTCGGCATAACATTCAAAAGAAATTGATTTGCCGTCGGAGGCAAAGTATACAGAGCTTGGATATTTGTATTCGGGATATTGCTTGTAAAAAACAGATTTATCAAATATATTCTGAACCGTTAACACTCCGTTGTTGTCGGCATATACCACTTTATCGTCCGAAAAAGCTAAAGCGTCGTAAAACACATTTGAAAATTTGTTTTCTGAAATACTGTAAACGGTCTTGCGATAAGAGTATCCGTCTGTATAATCGGAAGAAGGGATACTTATTATTAAAAAATCGTTTTTGGTACCAATTTTTATTCTTGCATTGGTTTGCTCGATTTTGACAAGGCGTCCTTCTTTATCGTATATCTCGTATTCGTATTTTATATCCTTATCGTCGCTTCGATAGGTATCGTATGCAAATATTTTATAATGATCTCCATTCCATTCAGTAAGAGAATTCGGCCAATCGTTAAGCTCATCTTTGCTTGGAATAACGTTCTTTAGAAAGACCGGCTTGCCGTCTTTCATACCGAAGGCGGCCACAGGAGCATCTGGAAGGTTATATTTCGAATGATTTTTCCAGATTATCAACTCGTTGATACCGTCGGAATTTATATCGTCGCGGTATGAGTAAGATAGGGGTTGTCCGATGATGCTGCGAAGAGCGTCGTATATCTCCTGTTCTCTTGCATCTAATTCGAACCCTGAACTCTCGAAGGACTCTATGCCTCCGTATTTTTCGAGCTTTATGATCGCATATCGAATGTCATCGTAGGAGGAGAAAAGAGGTACATCCCAGGATGGGGGAGAGAATTGACTTTCTTCTTGGAAAGAGGCTTCTTGGCTATCACTTGTATCGGCGATTTCGTTCTCGCTTAAAAGATCGCAGGCGACAAAAGAGAAGAGGATACAAGCGGTTAAAATGGATGCGGCAAGACGTTTCATAATGTTTTCTCCTTTTTTGTTATATATTATCTGTTTTTCGAAGGTACGTTTTACTAAAGGTGAAAATAGGGCGACAGTTTTTCTGTCGCCCTCGTTTAATTAAAATGAAGCTTATGTAGCTTTATATCAACGTGTTGCAGTATATCTTTGCTCGTCCGCAGCGCGCACTTTTTTTTGGATATCGGCGCCAAGCTCACGAAGCTTTCCTACAATATTATAATACCCGCGCTCGATCTTGTCGATGCCTTCAATTACAGAAGTGTCTTTAGTTGCGAGAGCAGCGATTACCATAGCCGCGCCTGCGCGTAGATCGTGACAGATGAGAGGTGCGCCCGAGAGAGTAGCGCCGCCGCGAATTACTGCATGGTTGGAGTCAACCTTAATGTCTGCGCCCATCTTCGACAGCTCATCCATAAACTGGAATCTGCTGTTGAATATGTTTTCTACGATGTCAGAGGTTCCTTCTGCGAAGCAGAGCATAGCAGAGAACTGAGGCTGCATATCGGTAGCGAATCCGGGATAAGGCTGGGTGTTGATGCTGATGCCCTTGAGCTTGCCGGTGCTTTCAACGGTGATGTGGTCGTCTCCCACGATAACGGTTGCGCCTGCTTCGTCAAGCTTTGCGGAGATTGCTTCCATGTGCTTGGGAATGATGTTTCTTACGGTAACCTTACCGCCTGTTGCGGCAACTGCTGCCATATATGTTCCTGCTTCGATCATGTCGGGGATGATAGAGTAACGGCAGCCGTGGAGCTTTTCAACGCCCTTGACCTTGATCACGGAAGTACCTGCGCCGGTGATGTTCGCACCGCACGCGTTGAGGAATACTGCGAGGTCTACGATATGGGGCTCGCGAGCGGCGTTGTCGATAACGGTCATACCGTCAGCGAGAACGGATGCGAGAATAGCGTTAGCTGTTGCACCTACGGAAACCTTGTCGAAGTAAATGGTGTTGCCGACTGCACGACCGTTTTCGCACTCAACCTCGAGTCTGCCGTTCTTGTGGTAGCAGTGAGCACCGAGAGCCTCGAATGCCTTCATGTGAAGGTCGAGGGGACGGGTGCCGATGCTGCATCCGCCGGGGTGGGGAACACTGGATCTTGCAAAGCGACCGAACTCTGCGCCGAGCAGATAGGACGATCCGCGGATCTTGGATGCAAGCTCGTTAGAGGAGGTGCAGGGAACAAGGTTCTTGCAGTTGATCTCTACCGAGTTTTTGGTGAGTCTGTTTACGTTTGCACCCATGGATGCCAGAAGGTCGAGAAGAGTCTCGATATCACTGACGGGGGGGATATTATCGATGATGCAGGTCTCCTCGTTGAGAATGCATGCGCAAATAACGGGAAGTGCTGCGTTTTTCATGCCATTGATAGAAATGCTGCCGTAAAGGGGATGTCCGCCGTTAATGATGATCTGCTCCATGATTGTCCTCCGTGTATTCCGCTTGGGTATTGCGGTTTATTTATGCTTTGACGGTATGCGGGTGCTTGTGTTGCATACGGTCGAAAGAAGTGTTTTTTTGTTTATTGGGTGATGTATTTATTATATCACTTTCTTGCATAAAAGTAAATATAATATTCGCATATTTAATATTTTGTTTACAAATATAATTTACATAAATTACCAATAAATACGCTGAATTGAAGGTCGGATTTTATGACGTACTGACGGGCACTTTTGTTCTAAATTGTATCTGAAACGAAGCAAATCTTGATAAAAAGTTAATAAAAGTGATAAAAATGAACAAAAAAAGAATAAATAACAAAAACAAGACACAAATAATGTCATATATACAATTATTCAATTATTACGACATAAAAATGAATAAAAATTAGAAATCAGCGCATATTGAAATAAACAAAAAGATCACCCTACAGACAGTTTATTCTGTAAGGTGATATTTTGATATTATTAACTTGAAAATTGTATTATTCGATATAATTTTGACTCTTAAGATATGCAACCGTTAAGTCTACGACCATCCCGTAGCTCTTTTTACCGACTGTGCCTTGAGTCTTCAGATAGGTGTCGTTAACTACTCCTGAAACTTGACTTGCCACCGAATTATCATATTTTTCGAAAAATATATTATATGCTTTTTGTTCGTGATAGGTGTATTCGTTTAGCTCGTTGTATATCTGTTTGAATTTTTTGTTATCAGCTCTATAAAGCGCTGACGTCACGTATTCAAAAACGTTTAAATATGCGCTATATTGGATATATGGATCGTTAGATTCAATGCAAACGAGGAATGCGATCATATTGGCTTCGTCCTCGCGCGCAAATCCTCTTTGATGAGCCATTTCATGAGCTGCGGTATAAGGTATCGTATAGTCGGGAAAGTTAACGTTAATGTTGGTCTCTCCCGTGAAGAAGGAGTATATACCCGTTATGTGTGCATAGGACATCGCTTCGCTGAGAAATACGGGCTTGAGACGACTGTTGAAGGTGTTTATAAAATCGTGATCTTTACAATAGCTATCGTATGCTTCAAGCAGCTTTTCGTTCATTTCCTTGAAGCTGTACGGCATTACGGAAAAATCGTCCTCTCCGTAACCAATTTCTGAGGATAATTCATTTATTTTATTGACAAGATATTCCGACGTTTTGTATAGATCGTCGGCTCCGACGGCTTGAGACTCTATATTGAGTTTTTTATCCAAGGAAGTTCCTTTATATCCTGCGGCAAAGCAGAGGACAAAGCTTGATAAAAACAGCGATAATATTGAGAATATACAAACGATCGATACCATTGATGACCGTTTGGTATCGCAACGGAACTTTAAAAGATACCATATTGATATAAATGCTAAGACGGGAAGCGATATAACGATAAGCTCTGCTAAGGAAAAAGGCAAAAGGTTCGTTATTTTTGCAAACAAAAATCTAAATATGGTGCTGACGTGAGTGTTGAAAAAGTCGGCGAACCGTTCGCTTGCACAAATAATAGCATAGATAACGGCACACAAGGCACCTATGATCAACGATATTTTGCAAAACAAAGGGATCTTTTCATATTTTGCTTTGACGGGCGACCACATAGCTCTTTCGCTATCGCTCATTTCTGAGTATTTCTTGGCGGATACGCTGTATATGATCTCGTCTTTTGGGGGCTGGGGATTCTTTTTTTTGAGTTGCATATGTTCTCCTTGGAGTTATTTGTTGAACTTGGAGAGATATATTGATTCGAGGTCTTGTCCGCAGATAGATCTTGTTGCTTTTATCATATCTTCGGGCGGAGGGGCGGTGAAAGAGATCTGATCTGTGCTATATGGCATAGGGATCGAAAGAAATGCTGCATGTAATGCGTGACGGGATATATGTTCACTTGGTGACCCGTATATATCATCTCCCAATATCGAGTGTCCGATATGGGCAAAATGCACGCGCAGCTGGTGGGTACGTCCCGTTTCGGGAATCGCCTCGACGATACTTATTTCGTCACAAGAAAATAACAGTCGCCAATGAGTCACGGCGAGATATGCTCCTTCTTCTTCGGAACTACCGACACAACGCAATATAACGCTTTCTTCCTCGCGCTTCATATATGTGCTGATAGTATGAAATTTTCCGTCACTTTCTATTTTTCCGCAAAGGATCGCTATGTATTTTTTGTGTATCAGCCCTTTTTGTCTTGCATAGAAAAGATAGGATGCCGAGATCGAGTGCCGTGCTATCAAGGAAAGTCCGCTTGTGTTACGGTCGAGACGACCGATCGGTCTGAATTTTGCGGGAGTGTTTCTTTCCTTGTTTATATATGCCACGGCGTTGGCTAGGGTATCGTCGGTGTGCCCGTGGGAGGGATGCGTGGGCATATTGGGCGGTTTGTCGACGATCATTATATCGTCATTCTCATAGATCACATTTATTGGGAGGTCTACTGGCAAGATTGCCTCGTTGCAGTCTTCTTCCGAATCCTTTTCGTCAACAAAAAGCAGATCGTTTTCGCGCAAGATATAGCGAACGGTCACGTGTTTGCCGTTTGCTAAGATCCCACGCTCGTCTCGCTTCAGTCTGGCGAGTGCCGATCTTGATATTTTCAGTGTCGATTTCAGAAAAGACAGGACCGTGCGACCGTCCTGCTCTGAGGTTATGGTAAATATCATACAGATGTCCTTATTTGTTAATATAATGTATTATAACACTATTTAATTAGCAATATAAGAAGATTTTGTGAAGGCAATAAAAATTCTTTGCTCGGTAATATATCAGTATTTCCCAAAATATAATTAGAGTGACAGTTATGACAAATGTTGGGAGGAGAGGTTATGAAATTGATAAAAAAGATCACGGGGCTTTTATTTGTTGTTGTCATTATTATGTGCTTTGTCATCAGCGTAAATGCAGAGGACAGTACGAGTCTTTACGGAACTTCATCGTCTGTGATTGTTGGCGAGGAGAAAAAAACACCTGTATCCTGCGGACTTGACGTTATTGCTGCTAAGAACGATATGGTGCTTGCGGGAATAAAGGGAAACGAGCTTGTTTTTTCGGCGGATCGGTTTGCTTGTGCGATGAATCTTTCAAAGGTTGATTATATAGTTATCACGCGCTTGCCTGATGCGGTTTGCGGCTCGCTTTATATCGGTAGCGAGGGTGTTTCTTTGAATCAAAAGCTGACTGCCGCGGAGATCGGTCTTATGACCTTTGAGGAGTCGAGCGTTGGGTCGGGAAATAATGCTTCTTTTGATTTTACTGTGAACGGAAGTGCTTACGAGATAAGCTGCAACATTTATATGCTTGAAGAAGTGAATTATTCGCCCACGTTAAGCCTTGCCGCGTATGCTTCTTTAAATGCTGAAACCTATAAGGGAATGCGTGTTTCGGGTGTGCTATCTGCGTATGATCCCGAAGGCGACGAGCTTAAATATGAGATCGTCAAATATCCTGCTAATGGCACAATAGTTATTGAAGACGAGGCTCTTGGAACGTATACTTATTATCCTGAGGCTTCTTTTACGGGAGAAGACAGCTTCAGCTACGTTGTTTGCGATAAGTATGGTAATTACAGCGCATCCGCAGAGGTCTCGGTGCGTGTTTCAGCGCCGAGCATATCTACGGTATACCGCGACCTGATGAATGATTCGCTCCAGTGCTATGCGACTGCCGTAACAGAAAACGGTCTTATGAACGGTATTCAAGTGGGTAACTATTATTATTTTGAAGCCGACAGAGAAGTGACACGTGCTGAATTCTTGGTTACTGCTATGAATGCGGTCGGCATAAAGAACGTGCCTGAGGTGTCTTCGACCGTATTTGCTGACGACGAGGAAATAGGTGCGGAAATGAAGGGATACGTTGAGCTTGCTTACACGATGGGATACATAAGCGGCAGTAAAATTGACGGCAAGCTTTATTTCAAACCCGATGAAAGTATTAAGTTGTCCGAGGCGGCAGTCATCATAAGTAATATGATAGGTTATGCGGAGGCGAAGGTTACTACTGTTTTTGCCGACGCTGATGCGATACCGTCGTGGTCGAGCAAGGCAGTGGAATCGCTTTACACTCTTGGCATTATTGAGTCTGCCGATATGGTGTCGGGAGCAGGAGAGAACGTAACGAGGGGCAATATGGCAAAGCTTCTTGCGAGAACGATGCTGGTTATAGGGAAGTGATATGGCTCTTTGAAAATATTTTGACTGTTCATCAAAAAAGCATTTAGCACCGAATCAAATAGTCAACCGCCGAGAGCGACCAAACGGTTACTCTCGGCGGAATTTTGTTGAGTTTTCTTAAAGATAAATATACGCTCCGATCGTATTGATGGTATTATCGTCGTATTTGAGCCAACCGTTATGTAAAGCTTGCTCAACAACATAACCGCGAGAAATTTCGGGAGCCTGATTAAACAAGATACCGATCTCTCTGTTCAATGAGGTTAGCTTCTCGGATGCCTCGTCATTTAGCGTTATTTCTGCGTTCTCATCAAAAATAACAATGCTTGGAACGATCGCCCCATAATTTTTTAAATAGCCGTATTCAAGCAGCTTATCAATATGTCTATCCTCGCATTCTGTAATGCGTCCGTGACAAGCGAGCCACAGGGTGTATGCCTCATCATATGTTATGTAGTCCGGAGTTTTTTCGCAAATATTATTAAATCCAAATTTAAACTGCCAAAAATCAATATAATTGTTAATCTCGTCGTCATCATAAGTCATATATCCGTGTCTGCCGACAAACTGGGGAGTATCCCAGTTGACTGTTTCAAAGCCGGCCAACACCCATGCACCTTCGTTGGGGCGTTGGGGATAAGTCATCTTCAAACTTTCGTTTTTATTGTGCGACAACTGCAAGTAGTCAAACGCACGAACGAGCAGTGCCCACTTTGCAGCCTCATAACCGATATGATCAAAATTAATTTTAGAACCATCTTCACGGACATATATGTCGATGAGTTCGCAGATCTTGTCTGTGAGAGCCTTTTGCACTTTGATATTAGCTTCGTGTTTTTTACGTTGCTCCTCTCTGCTGATTATGGGAAATGCGGTCTGATACTTATTGGCGGTCTTTGTCATCAGCTGCTCACGGACAAGGTATTCAAGCTCATCCTCCATATAAGGAAGAGCGATTCCCAATTCAAGTGACAATTCCTCTGCGGTTTGAGGATTTTCATATGCTTCAAGGAAAATATTTTTATACAGCATATGATTAACGATAGTCCAAGGTTGACCGTTTTTGCCGTCTCTGCCGTTTTTGGAGAAAAATATGTTCTCCGGATTATAACTTCTTTTACCAAATTCTCTTGCCATATCCATACCTTCTTTCAAAATTTGTCTTGCACGGAGAAGCCGTGACTTCACCGTGTTTGTTGGAAGTGAGAGCAATTCTGCAATTTCACGAACGGATTTGTTTTCTATGTAATAGGCAACGACTATATTGCGGTAATCGCTTTTGATGAACGCCAGCTCTCGCCGAAGCAGAGCCATTTGCTCTGTATGTACCATTTCATCAAGGATATTTTCGCTTTCGTCCTCGATCTCATAATCGACGATGTCGGAACCGGTTACCGATTCGTTTCGACTATGCTTTTCCTTCGCCCATACGGAGTAACGGTTGCGCGCAATCTGCCATACCCACGCCGAAAAGCTTGTCGGAATCGTGCCTTTGTTCAAAGCCGTGACGATTTGAAGCGCGATATCCTGTGTCAGATCTTCAGCTTCAATATGATTTCCCGTCTTTTTCAAACAGAAGTAAAACAGCTTCTCCATATAGTTTTCGACAAATTCACCCATAAGCCGATCGCGCATTTCGTTCGTTTCTTGCATTTTCTCGCCTCCTTTCACTCATATAGTGTGGCATTTTTGAATTTGGGTGCATTGGTTTATAAAATTATATCATAAAGACAACGTCAGTTGTCTGTGCAGTAGGCTATGATATCAATGAAAGCTTCTTACAGCGTGTCAACGCCGCAAGGCATCGTTGACACATTAATTTGCTTTTATTATATCATAAAGTTGTGAATTAGTCTATAACAAATAAAGCCCCGCTTTCGCGGGGCGAGAGATTATTTGCTTAGCAATTTTTCTATTTCCTTGCGTTGTTCGCCCGTATAGTCATAAACGGTAGCTTTGAACCATTTGCTTTCAACAAAATCTTCTTTGAAAGCATCCATGATTTTCAGCGCAATTCTAAGTTGAGAATTTGCCTTTTCGTATTCACCGTTTTCTCTTAAACGCTTGCCTATAATGATCAGCATATCTATCAGGTCCTCTGCAGAGATGTTCTTTTGTTTGTGCGCTGCCTCATAGCTATCCTCTCCATCCAAAAGGGATGCCATAAGCTCCAATTTTGAAAAATAGATCTCGGGAATTATTTCAAGGGTGGGCTTTATCATATCGTTCTGCCCGTTTTCCTTATAGCAGGTTGCGAGAATACGGCACGCATCATATTTCACCGAATCATCCTTAGTGGATTCAATGAGTGTTTTGCAAAGGGAGATCACCTCGTCGGCTCTCGTTTTATAATCCAATGTATAGAGCAGATTATTTAATATAATGTCATTTCCGGGGAATCTCTGCAACCCTTTGCGCAAAATTCGCTCTGATTTCGCGCCATCAGTAAAACGATATTTATATGCTTCATTGCAGATCTCGTCGACCTGCTTCTCAATTTCAAATAGATTGAAATCAAAAAGCTCGTCGGTTGAAACGCCAAAAAAGGATGCGATTGCGGGAATCATCGTTATGTCGGGCATCGTATTGCCGGTTTCCCATTTTGAAACAGCCTGAAATGATACTCCAAGATAGTTTGCAAAAACCTCTTGAGATATGTTTTTCTGTTTTCTTAAGGATTTGATTTTTTCTCCAAGTTTAATCATAGTATTACCTCCAGATTGTTTTGGATCAGCGCTTATCCTAATACTATTATAGCACATACTTTTATAAAAACAATAACTCATTTGGAGAGAAATTTTCTAACGCAAGTTGAATTTGCTTGGAGAAATATGTTTTTTATCAGAATTTTCTTATATATGAAAAACACCGCCGAGAAAGCTCTTGGCGGTGTTTGTTCTGATATAAAAAGGGAAGTTATGTATTATTTCAGTTCGCTCTTGACCTTTTCTACCCAAGCGAGAATGTCGGTCTTTTCAGCATCGGTTACCTTGGAATCAAAGAGTCCCATGGTGATCTTCATAGTGTCCTCGATAACGTTGGTGCCTGCCTCGCGGAGAAGCTCTTTAGTCTTTTCAACACAAGCATCGTCTCCTGCGCTAAGGATAGCTACGTTTGCAGCGCCCGCCTTGCTGAGTCTTCCAAGGAAGAGTCTGTAATCGTCGGGAAGTGCCTTTTTAATATTTATTGCGAGGATAACGATTCTTTCCTTATCGCATGGATATGCAGGGGGAATTCTGTCGACAGCGTTAACGCTGAGATCGTATTCCGCTTTGATCATGTTACCGATAGCGAGAAGCTTCTTCTTCTCGGGGTAGCAAAGTACTCTCATTTTGATTGCCATTGTTATGTCCTCCATTATCACGGCTCGTGTCCGTATCTTTAATTAATTGTATCATAGTTTAAAGAAAATTGCAAACGTTTTACAACAAAAATGACATTTTTGGAGATTTCAACATAATTTTTCTTTAAATTTGTGTATAATCACGATGTTTTTATTTGAATTCGATGAGATGCTTATCGTACACGCGGTTTCTCATGATGCGATAGCTATCTGTATCTGCATCCGAGCCGAAAAGTCCGTTCTCCTTTATCGCGGTGACGATATACTCGGGGTTGAGGTTTTCGGTGCTTCCTGCGGAGAGGATAGTATTGATCGTCATCTGTCCTGCGGAGGCATTGAACGAAATTTTTTTGATAAACGTGGTTATATCAACGTCCTTTTCGCCCGATTTTGACTTTTTCTTCATAATTATGGGCGATGAGAATAGAGCAGCCGCCTTTTTCTCGGTTTCCTCGTTGATCTTGGGAGATTTAAGGGTTATTGTATAGTCGGAGTACGCGATATCCGCGAATTTGGTTGACGGATAGTAAGCCTCAAGCACGTACATCTCGTCGGTGAGGTGCGAATTCAGACGTTCCTTTATTTCTTCAAGACTTATTTTGCGCTCTATCTTGAGGTCTGCCATTTCGCACATGCTCTCGGTACCAACCGACAGCGGAACTCCGAAAACGAGCTTTGCGTGAGGGTTGAAGCCCTTTGTGTACCACATAGGGATAGCGGCTCTTACTAAAACTCTGTGGAAGGTCCTTTGAAGATCGAGGTGCGAGATGAACTGAAGATTTCCTATCTTGCAGAATTTTATTCTTACGGTTTCGGGGGCTTCAAGCATAGGGAGGTCGAGCTTTTTTGCCCCAGGTCTTATTTTCTTTTCGGACAGCACGATCTTTCACCTCCAAGCTTATTTGCACCGCATCCCGAGCATTTTTCGCGGCAGTTGGGCGTGGTCGAGCCCTCATGAGCCTTTTTGCTTTCTCTGATAAGGAATTCCTTGGTTACGCCGCAATCGATGATATCCCAAGGAAGAATCTCGTCGTACGAATAGCGTCTGTTGGCGTAAAACGTGGGATCAACGCCCGTTCGCTCAAATACGGACATCCACTTATCGAAATCGAAATATTCGCTCCACGCATCAAATTTGAAGCCTTCTCGGCAGGCGAGCTCGAGCGCGGGGGCAAGTCTACGGTCTCCACGAGCCAATACTGCCTCTATGCAACATATTTCCGCCTCGTGATGCTGATACTTGATCTTTCTGTCAGTAACGCATTTACCGATGAATTCCTGCTTTTCCTTAATGACCTCGAGGGTGTCCTGAGGCTCCCACTGGAAGGGAGTGAATGGCTTGGGAATAAAGGGAGACACGCTGAACGTGACCTGCGGTGATTTTGCACGGTTTCGGTTGGGATTAGCGTAAAAGGCTTCGATTACCTTTTTAGCAAGTGTGGGAATACCTATAAGATCCTCTTCGGTTTCTGTGGGGAGTCCCTGCATAAAATAGAGTTTGACTTGTGTCTTTCCTGCATCAAATGCTACGTTAACGGCTCTCATGAGATCGTCCTCTTCGACGTTCTTGTTTATAACGTCACGAAGTCTTTGAGTGCCTGCTTCGGGAGCAAAGGTGAGGGAAGAAGAGCGAACAGATGCAACCTTTTCCATAAGCTCCTTTGTAAAGCTATCGACGCGCAGGGACGGTAGCGAGAAGCTGACCATATTTTCTTGCGTCCAATCGAGAAGCTTGTCCGTAAGCTCGGGGAGCCCCGTATAGTCGCTGATAGAAAGCGAGGCGAGAGATATTTCCTCGTATCCCGTGTTTTCAAATATGCACTTTGCTTGTTCGTTAAGGAGATCGGGTGATTTTTCACGAACGGGGCGATAAATTATGCCCGCCTGGCAGAAGCGACAGCCTCTGATACATCCTCTGAAGACCTCGAGCATAATTCTATCGTGAACCACCTCGGTGTAGGGCATAATAGCATAGTCCGGGAAGGGAGCTTTGTCAAGATCCTCAACTATACGTTTGGTTATTTTCGTGGGAATATCGTCGTATATTGGGGTATATGCCTTTATCGTTCCGTCATCGTTATATTCGACGTTATACAAAGACGGCACATATACACCAGGGATTGTTTTGGCTGCTTCATGAAGGAAAGCTGCCTTGGTGTATCTTCCTTCGTCCTTCATCTTTATGTAGAGACGGACTATTTCTACAAGGAGGCTTTCTCCCTCGCCGATGTTGAAGAGATCAAAGAAATCTGCAACGGGTTCGGGATTGTATGCACAAGGACCGCCGCCGATGACTATGGGAAAGTCTTCGCCTCGGTCTGATGCACGGAGGGGAATCTCGGATAGCTCAAGCATATTCAAGACGTTGGTATAGGACATTTCATACTGAAGCGTGAAGCTGAGAAAATCGAAATCCTTAACGTTATCCTTGCTTTCGTGAGCCCAAAGTGGAATTTTGTGCTCCGCCATTTTTTCCTGCATATCTACCCACGGGTCATACACTCTTTCGCACCAGATGTCCTCCTCACGATTGAGGCAATCGTAAAGGATTCTGACGCCAAGATTGGACATGCCTATTTCGTAGGTGTCGGGGAAGGCAAAGGCGAATCTTGCCTTGATCTTTGATTTATCCTTGATTATCTGACCGTATTCGCCACCCGAATAGCGTCCGGGCTTTGAAACTTGTTTAAGGATCGAGTTCAGTTTATCATTCATTTTTTCTTTGTGTCTCCATTTTGGATAGTAGTAGTGTCATCAACTGATTTATCTTTATTGAATTTCAGCAGTGCTATAAGTCCCGGGACCAGTCCCATCAACAAAATAAGATTTATTATCAAAGAGCAGTGGGTCTTGATTAATTCAAAGAGTGCTGAATCTGATTTTGAATTTATAGCAAAAGCTAAAAGAACTGAAAGAACAAATCCTGCGGACATCAGTCCATAGTTGATAAATTTACATATTTTCCTTTGACGGACTATTCGTTTACTTATCGGAATAAGCTTGGCAAGATTGAAACCGTCTGAAGCACAAACGACGTTGCCGTTTCCTATATCCTCGCAAATATAAGGATCATAGGTTTGAGGTTTGAATACTCCGACTGCGAGTCCTTTGTCTGCATTTTGCTCAAAATATAGATCGTTTACGTGAGGTTCATAGGATTCTACGAACACCTTTACACCACATAATTCAAGCTCGTGTGCGGCTTTGATAAATTCGGGTGCAATACGGCTACCGATGATAAATCCTAGTTTCGGAACACCGTTAAATGCCATATAGAGAACCGAACGGTCCGAGCCTTTAGTCGCGCCATAAAGAGAACTGTCTGTTTTTACCTTGATGTTATGAGCTCTCATATAGTTTTTATCGCCCAACAAGATATTGGTAGACAGAGCGTAGTTGATATCAATTCCGTTATCGGAAACGCTATTGACGACTACATTTTGATTTTGCGTTTTATGTTGACGGATTTCGGTTGAGGAACGGTGTTCGGCGAGAGTTCCTTCAAGCGTGTTAAATATCTCGTAGGCGATTTCAAGAGAACTTTGGCCGTGTGCGTTTTGAGGATAGATTTCGGAATACGAGGTTATGAATATAACGTCGCGGTCCTTGAACGTTAAATTCTGAATTCTTGAATATTCGGTTGCGGCATCGTAGCCTATGAACGCTACCTTGTCCGTGCCGAGCTTTGCAGATATAGCGTACTCGTTGAAAGAGAAGATGCATACGCAGGAGAACGGAATACAGAGCAGAACGGAAATGGTTGCCGAGGTTATTCCGGTCATAACGTTAGCGCTTGAGATTGCGAACGCACAGCCTATTATCAAAGCTATCAGAGGAACTACTCCTAAAACGTAGATAAGATTAATAACGGGAGGTCTGCTTTGAGAGGTCTTTTTAAAATATCCGCTTATAAGCGATGTTTTTCTTATTTTATAAGACACTTCCTCGCTATGTGCAGAATTAATGCCATTCAGCGCAACTTTTTCTGCAGTGAAGAGGTTGTTGGATGAGGCTATTAAATCAATGTCAGCAGCTTCTTTGATACAATTTACAAAATCTGCCGTTACGGTTAATAGGGCATAAAGTGCTACGCACGTTCCAAACAAAGCGATCTCGGATGGAAGTATTCTTTCTCGGTTGACGGCATATGTTAATAGTGCTGATATATCGTATAGCACGTATACTGCAAAAACGAACAACAATACCGAGTAGTTATCGGAAACAAGCTTGATCATATTAACAACGCTAGAGTACAGTTTTTTATAGAGTATTGCCGCGATAGACGCTACGAGAACAAACTCAATAGCAATCAATATCGGAAAACCGTCTATTCGGGAGGAATACGCATCAAAATATACTGCGACGGACAATATCAGCAAGAATAAGATGGATACCGAAGCGAGAGTTATCAATAAGGAACGCTTATTTGATTTGTATTTCTGTTGAATTTGCGGAATCTGATCTCTGTTGACCAATTCTTCTCCGCAAAATCCGTAAGGCTTTTGATTATCTTCGGGAATGAAATTTCGATTGCTTTCTAAGATTACGTTTTGAGTTTTTTGACCTCCTACTTTTGATTTGATCTCATCGTCATATCCAAGCTTCAACAAAAGGGAAATATCGTTGCTGTCAAAGTCTTCGACTGCATCGGGTTCGTTTGCTTCGGTGAGATCTGGGGTTGAAGCGGGGAGTTCAGTCTTGGGAGGTACAGGTTTGAATTTGGGCAAACCTTCTTGCAGTGGGTCATGCGTGTATTGCGAGGGGTCTAAAATCAATACGGGAGTTTTTTCATAGACTTCCTCATAGATTTCCTCGAAGGGCTCTTTCGAGAGTTGCTCGGAGAGATCTTCAAGAAGTTCGTCGGTTTCATCCTTGACCGTGGATTTAGTGATGTCCTCGGAGCAGAACGAGGTTTCAACCTCTTCCGGAAGGGAATCGGCAAGAACATCATATTCTTCATCCTCTACTGCGAACTCTGGATCAAAGTTGGTTGATTCCAGACTGTCGATATCGTCGGGTTCTAGTGATCCATAATCAAGTCCTTCGGATTCGTAAAATTCTTCCTTTTCATTTTTTTCATCTGTATCGAAATGCTCGGATTCAAGTATTTCGTTTTCGATTGTATTGTCGTCAGAAGTTTCGGGCTCAAGAATTTCGTTTTCGATTGTATTGTCGTCAGAAGTTTCGAGCTCAAGAATTTCGTTTTCGATTGTATTGTCGTCAGAAGTTTCGAGCTCAAGAATTTCGTTTTCAATTGTATTTTCGTCAGAAGTTTCAGGTTCAGAAGTTTCGTTTTCGATTACACCGTTATCTTCGGAATAATCTTCGCTTTTTGATTCAATAGCTTCTTGTTCCTCGGAGAAGAGCTTTGACAATACGGCGCTTAACTCGGCATCTTCTTCTGCCTCGGGGGATTCATAGGAAAGGTCTTCGACCACGTCGGAGGACTCGGCGCCGTATGACTTTTTTAATTGTTCAAGGATAATATCAAGCTCTTTGTCTTTTTTATTTTTCTTTGACATTCGAGGTTCCTCCTTTTGTTAGATACTAATTATTTCTGTGCTGTTTAGCGACCTCACAAAGAATAACGGATGCGGCAGTGGAAACATTGAACGAGTTGACCTTGCCGTACATCGGTATAGATATAAGCACGTCGCAATTGTCGGTTACAATTTTTGACACGCCGTTACCCTCGCTACCGAAAACAAGAGCGCACGGACCTTTAAAATTAGTTTCGTAATATGGAGTTCCGCCTGCTTCTGCGGCAAATACCCATACGCCTTTTTCTTTTAAAGAAAGAATGGTGTTGTTAATGTTCGAGACCTTGGCTATCGCCATGTGCTCGATAGCTCCTGCGGAAGATCTGGATACTAACGGGGTGAGTCCAGTGGAGCGTCTTTTGGGAATAATTATACCGTGCGCTCCTGTGCCTTCGGCGCATCTGATCAGGGCGCCAAGATTGTACGGGTCGGTGAGTCCGTCTGCGATAACTATGATAGGATCTTCTCCTCGGCTCTTTGCAATTTCAAGAATATCATCGACCGAGCAGTACTCCTTTTCAGATGCCATAGCGATTACGCCTTGGTGAGTCGCAAAACCCGACATTGCATCAAGCTTGGCTTTATCGGTTTCTACGACAGGTATGCCTTTTTCTACCGCCATAGCAACAAGGACAACGATAGAACCTTCACGCTCTCCGCGTTGTACGAGAATCTTGTCTATCTCTCTGTCTGATTTGAGAAGCTCTCTTACGGCATTTCTGCCGATCACAAGACCAAGACCTTCTTCCTCAGTGCTATTTTCAAGGCTTGAATATTTGCCGTAATGAGTGTTACGGTGTGGGTTATCAGAATGCAATTTTTTGTTGTTATTTTTAGGAGCGTATTTGTCTGAGTTGTTTTTCTTGTAGTTTTTGTTGTTCCTGTTGTCCATTGAATCCACCTACATGATAAATTTGATATTGAGTGCGATATATGGCTTGTGTTTGATATTTATCATACTATAAAAACAAGCTTGCTTGTTTGTGTTGCATGACATAGTATCAATAAAAACTTTTTATAATGTATTTGATTCCTTAAGGAATAACACATCACTTATCTTTATTATACCATATTTAAGCCTTTTTGTATATAGTTTTTTTATTTATTTTTCATTTTAAATTAAATAAACAAAAAACATATCCGATAAAATTCGGATATGTTTAATTCGGTGTAATTATACCAATTTTCAAGCGTGATATGTATCGTCGTAATCTTCGTGCTCCTCATGTTCTTCAGCGTGTTTGGCTTTTCGGTTTTGCTCTGCAACTATAAACAGGATGAACAGCATACCTATTACAATTGCGTTGAAGGGGGACTTGCCAAAAAGGGCAAAAACACCTCCGCTTATAGTAGTAATAGATATTCCAACTATTGCCCAAATGGTTGTTTTTTTCAAAATGCCGAAAATCAAGGGGACAAGACCGCAAAGAAGGCCAATAAAAAGTCCGATCAACGTGGTTTCGGTAAACATTTTTTTGCGCCTCCTTCATAACTATTACACTATATTATATTTTAACTCATAAAGAATAAAAAGTCAATATTATTTATCAAAAAACATAATAAGTTGTTTAAAAAAACACATAATAAAAATGGGAAGGGGGCTTTTTATGAAAAAAATAAAAGTGTTACAATTAATACCGATTATTGCGATTATTATGTTGCCCTTACAAGTTAGGGCCGCGGGTTCGGGATGTAGCTGGTACTGTGCACATCGGTTGGATCACAAGCAGCCAATTGCTGACTCATCGATCGCCTATGTCGAAGATTATAATGGCTTCTATATAGATAAAAGTCACGGAGATAATGACTCTGACAAGGTGATATATCTTACGTTTGACGCAGGATATGAGAATGGAAATATAAGTAAAATTCTTGATATTATGAAAGAAGAAAACGTTAAAGGCGCATTTTTTATCTTAGGAAATCTGATTGAAAAAAACAGTGAGCTGGTAGTGCGTATGTTTGACGAAGGACATTTGGTCTGCAACCATACGTATTCTCACAAAACAATGGTCAATAAGAGCAGGGCCGAAATAGAGGCAGAACTGACTAAGCTGGAGAAGGTATGCCTGGAGAAAACAGGGAAGCTCTTATCTAAATATTATCGTCCTCCCGAAGGAAGATTTGATGAATCAAGTATAAAATATGTCAGCGAGCTTGGCTACAAAACCGTTTTTTGGAGCTTTGCCTACGCAGACTGGGACAATAATGCTCAGATGTCAGTCGATTCAGCCCAAAAAAAGATAATGGAAAATATTCACAATGGAGAAGTTATGCTATTGCACCCAACCTCGTCCACTAACGCAAAAATCCTTTCAGACGTTATAAAAGAGCTTAAAGAGCAAGGATATAGGTTCGGAACTCTTGATGAGTTATGTTATTGATGTGCCCTTAATTATATTATATGGAATGACTATAATAAAAGATCCGCATGTCCTTATTTTGCAAGGACTGCGGATCTGATGATTTATTCGTTTTCTTCAATATCGGTCGCAGGAGTGACCGTCACAGGGTCGATCATATGTTTCTTTATGATGGGGTATGCGGCATAAGTATAGATAAACGCGCCTACGCCAAGATAGTATATCAACGGCAATACCAATGCAACTCCAAGTCCGAGAGGCATAAGCAAAAGGATCGGTACTACCGCAAGTGCGGTTAAGATAGCAAGCCCTAACAACGCCATAATATTACGTTTGATTCCAAGGACGATAAATATAAGAGCATTTTTGAACGCCTTGCTGAGCTTAATGTTGAACGTTACTATCATCAAATACGTATAGAATCTGAATATGATGTACAGAATGATCAGCGCAATAGTCATCGCATATATAAAGTTTGAAAAGCCCGTTTGCTCTGAATTGAAAAAGAAGACAAGGTCGTATCCCAAGACGAACATAATAAGGCAATCGATAAGGCCAAGAACAAATCCTTGCTTGAAATTCTTCTTGATGGCATAAAAATAATCGGAGAATACGAACACGCTGTCTCCGCGTACGAGCCCACGGATTACGTATATAGAGCCGACCTTTTGCCAGCCGTAAGTTAATACAAGAAGCAGCATCAGCGCGCCGATTACCCAATAAACGTACGTGTTATACGTAGGAAGCCCAAGCTGGAACGAGAAAATGCCCATATTTACTGATCCAGCGGCCGTTGAAGCTGCTTCCTGAACACCGAATAACGCGGCATATTCGGGGTAATATTGTGTCGGCGTGGTGGGAGAGGCGAATACGTAAAGATATACAGATATCAATATGGGGATAACCTGAAATATCATCAAGATATTCAGGGAAATGATTTTAGAAAATTTTCTCGCAAGCTGTTTGAAAAAGAATTTAAGATTTGGCGTTGTATCCTCGCCAGGATTTACTCCTTTTCCGTCTCGGTTCATATCGAACAGCTTGAATTTCTTTTTAGCAGTACTCAATTTTAATTTCCTTTTCTTTTGACTTTTATATTGGTTATATTATGTTAGCGATAGAAAGTGCGCTTACATACAGTATGCGTACAAGAATGAACGATACCATTATTTTCAAGCATACTATCAAGTATCGTTTAAATATAGGGGAAACGAAGACCTTTGAAAATTCGTTGCTTCTTTTTGTTGAAATGAATTGCTTATTCACATTCAGAATAAATGATGCGCTGACTGAATAAATAAGACCAAACGCGATCACGGAGAAAATGTAGAGCCAAACGAATCTGCCTTGTTTTTGAATGATATCAGATGTGAGCGCGCCCAGACAAATTCCGTATGTCGTTCCGCATACAACGCAAGAAAAATGCAGAAAAGCCGAGCAAAAGAACGTGAGCGCGGAGCCTACTGCTGTCAGCAATACGAAAAATTCGAACGATGAGGAGAAGCATACGTTTTTTATAAATTCAATAACGTTGTTGAAATTAAAGGATGAAAAATAGCCGTGTATAATGTTGTTAAGAGAATAATCTGCGTTATTTTCAATACAAATTCCCAACAAGCAAGCGGCTGTATACAAAATAACAAAACGGCATGAAATTGAGATGTCAGCAAAACGCTCAGATGCCCAATTCTTCAATGTGTCATGGTGATTTTTATATTTAAACTTTTCCATAGGATCCCTCGCAACTTTTTAATAAAAATTATGGTGAACCAAATGGAAATATTACCTAAAACAATAAATTTAACCGATTTTACACATTATAGCACTCAAATTTTAAACATATATTCATCAAAAACGACTTTTTTGTAAAGATTTATCGTTTATTGTGTTTTTGTCTTAAAATTTCAAAGGATATTACCGAAATTGCAGATGCAGAGGGAAGAGAACCGAGGAATTCACGACCGTACTCTATCCGTACATTCGTGTCGGCAAGTTCAAGAATTTTTCTTGAAATGCCCCTTTTTTCGCCACCTACAACTAACAACACGGAGTTGGAAAATGCGTGTTCATAGAGAGATACCGAATCACGTATTTCGGCACAAACTATTTCGAAGCCTGCGTTTTTAAAGGTAGTTACAGCATTTACAGGATCTGAAACGTATATGTTAGCAAGCTCAGACGTTCCTGCGGAGGAGCGAGCAACAGTGCCTGAAATTTCCATCCAGTTTCTCGGTGGAAGTATGATTCCGTCAACACCTGATGCGTACAATGAGCGAACTGAATATCCAAAGTTATAAGGATCCTCTATACCTTCGATTAAAGCATAAAAACCGCCATTTGTTAAATTTTTAACATTCAAATTAGGGAACGTTCTGTGGGTACATATTGCTATGATGCCACCATGGGTAGTACCGGAGGTCAAGTCGTCGATTTCGCCAGCAGCAACGGGAAACATTTCAAATCCAAGGGAATCGGCAGTATGCCTTAAAAACTGAAGTTCGCGAAATTTCTTTGAAAGACGGTCTTCATTATAGAGAATCTTAATGATACGTCGGTCACTTGATCCGTTTTGAATAGATCTGATAACCGCAGATATTGAAGTCATACCTTCAAAAATATCAAATTCTGGCATAGATAAAACTCCTGAAAAGTATAAAAATGGCGTTTTGAACATACATTATTGTAAGACATAAACATGTATGAGAGGTAGCTGTAATGATGTATTTATCATCCGCCAAGGAACGCTGTGTAGTATTAGGATTGTATATCGTTGAGAATAATGCAACGGTACGCGCCACGGCAACAAGATTTGGAATAAGTAAAAGCACCGTACATAAAGACGTTACTCAAACTTTAAAAAACACTAACAGATCACTTTATTTGGATGTGAAGAGTGTGCTTGAAAAAAACAAAGTGGAAAGACATTTGCGCGGCGGCGAAGCAACAAAGCAAAAATACAAAAAGAATAACTATACATTGCAATCTGCTATAAAGTAGCACAATGTGCATAAGGTTATATGGGAGATGGCGCGCCAAAACGGCTAAAAGGGTAATGTTCTTTACCTATATCAATAATTATACAAAATCAAAATTTTGTATAATTCGGGGTACTGAATTTGCATGAAAAATGCGTGAAACTGATTTTCACCCATAAATCAAGCCATTTATCAGACTCCCGAATATGCGGAAAAACCGCCGTCAACCGATATTACAGTTCCTGTTACGAACGATGCCGCGATTGGATCCACGAGAAACTTTAGCGCACCTATAAGCTCGGATGGTTCTCCAAGTCGTCCCATAGGTGTGGCTGCAATAATTTTTTCTGTTCGTTCGGTAGGTGTTCCGTCTGCATTCCATAAAGCATCTTTATTTTGATTGGTTTCAAAAAATCCGGGTGCAATCGCATTGACTCTAATATCTTCTTTTGCAAAATGAACGGCCAGCCACTGTGTAAAGTTTGATACAGCTGCTTTTGCCGAGCTGAATGCCGGAGTTTTTGTGTTTGGAATCTCAGCATTTACCGAAGAAATATTGATGATCGAGCACCCTTTTTCTCCAATCATATCGAGTGCAAATATCTGAGTTGCAAGAAGGACTCCTTTTACGTTGAGATCAAAGACAAAGTCAAAGCCCGACTTATCCAGGTTGAAAAACGTGAAAAGATCGTTGCGCTTTTCATCTCCGTATTCAAAATATTCACGTGCTGTTGTAGCGTAGGCGCTATTTCCACCGACACCGTTGATCAAAACGGTACATTTTCCCAATTCGGCGAGAACCTTTTTGTGAACGTTTACAATGCTTTCTTTATCAAGAACGTCGGTATGGTATGCCTTTGCCAGACCTCCATAAGCGCATATTTCATCCGCGACAGCCTGTGCAGCAGGCTCGTTTGTATCAAGAAGTGCGACTGCGTATCCATTTTTTGACATTTCTTTGGCAAACTCTGCACAGATTGCTCCACTTGCTCCTGTTATAACACAAACTTTTTTCATAAAATTCCCTGCTTTCTTGATTGATTTATTTTATTTTAAGCCCGTTTCAATGTTGTTAGCGTCAAAAAAACGTGTTGACAAAACAATGAAATCATACTATAATAATTATAGCATAAATATTGGGAAAATCAATGGAATTTTTAGAACTTTTTAAAAAATAGGACAAGATAATTAAAAAAACGGAGGACTTGCATTATGTCGGAAAAACTTAACGTGGTTATTTGGAATGAATACAGGCACGAAAAGCTTGATGAGGTGTGTGCAAGTATTTATCCTGATGGTATACACGGATGTATTAAGAATTTTTTGAAACCCGACGAATCATTGAATATTACTCTTGCAGCGCTTGATGATGCTGATCAAGGCATTCCCCAGGAACTGCTTGAAAAGACCGACGTACTTCTTTGGTGGGGGCATATGGCTCATCATGAGGTTAGTGACGAGCTTGTTGAGCGGATACGTCAGAGAGTTTATGCAGGCAAAATGGGACTTATAGTTCTCCATTCCGGTCATCATTCAAAAGTTTTCAGATCGATTGTCGGCACTACGGGAAACCTTTCCTGGGGACGCGATCAAAAGGAAATAATCTGGAATCTTATGCCATCTCATCCTATTGCGGCAGGTATTCCCGATCACTTTATAATTGAGGAGGAAGAGCTTTACTGCGAGCCGTTCTACATTCCGCAGCCTGACGCACTTGTTTTTGGCGGGTGGTATGAGGATGGATATATTTTCAGAAGCGGGTGCTGTTTTACCCGTGGACTTGGAAAGATATTCTACTTCCAGCCCGGTCATGAATATTGCCGTTCTTTCTATAATCCTTACGTTCAGCGTATTATAAAGAATGCAGTCGACTGGGTAAAACCGGCAGATATCGGTTACGAGATCCCCGAAGGCTGTCCGCAGATACTTTCCAAGGCAACTGATGAATTTAATAAATAAAAGCAAAATCGGTCGTGCATATTGCACGACCGATTTTTATTTTTTATTACTTCCCTGCGACTTAGCAACCGCATTTTCCGGGCGCTTTGTCGATATGATGGTGATGTCCCGCACCCGAAGTGCAAGTGAATTCTGAAATTGGGAATGCCATAGAATTGAATACGCTGCACGGATCGTCGTTTGATGGCGATACGCATTCCTTGTCGGGAATTACGTATTCGGAGGCAGAAATCAGGAACTGTCCGGGACGTACGATACGAACTATAGAGAATATTCCAAGCGAAACAGCCAGATATCTTCTTTCGTCGTCATCGTCGCCCGCAAGACTTCCGTTCATCGTACAAGCGACTGATTCGGGAATGTCGTGCGCACAGCAACAGCAGCAACAACAGTGATCCTTGGCACTTTCAAAAATGTTGACTCCAAGCACGATCGGGTCGACTACTTCGACCACTGCGGTAGGTACGTTCTTTTCCTTGCAGCAAGGCTGCACTTGAGCGCAGAAGTCCGAGAAGTCTCCGCTTGAACGGAATATGCTTACGTTGCAGTCTCCGCCATAAAGAATGACTTTTTTATCTAAGACGGCGATTCCTTCAAATTCCTGAGTTCTGCCGTTACCGATGCATGCCTCAAAGGTCAATTTTACGTAAAAGCGAATGCTTACCGTGTAAAAACCTCTGTTAAACTGTACGGGATCAAGACTGATGTGCGTTTGTGCTATACACGCGCTTTTTACTCTTATTGCAGTTGTGTGCTCAATGATTTCTTTTCCGCAATCTGTAAGGAATACTTTCGCGTTTTCAAAGCAGTCGCGGTCTCTGCAAGAGTCAAGTATTCTGTTAGTTTCTATACAAACAGTTTCCTTGCCTATGCCGGGGCCGCACGAAAATCTGTTATCTTGCATAATTTTTCCCCCTATATGTTTTGTATGATAGAAGCATAACGCTATCTTCAATATCATTCTATGTCGAATTTAAGGGGATGTGACATTATTTTGTTAGTAATCGGCAGTAGGATCTATTACGACACCTACTGCCGATTTGTTGTTGATTATTTTTCTTTGTCTAAAGCACGCGCTGTATGATCCGCCAAGAAATCTACACCCTTGTGTATCTTTAGAAGCTTGAACAAATATATTCTTGCAAGGCTTATGAGCGAAGCGCAAAGATATATGAACAGCGTTGCGACCGCAACCTTCCATAGCATTTCCCAAACCGTAGGTGCTTTTCCAAATGTCTTGAATTTATTCCAAAAATCTGTCCAATACCAAAATGCTGCACCGACGTGAAGAATAAATACACCGAAGGTTGCCTTACCAAGATTTGAGATTATGATCTTGGGAACCTTATGCTTTATCTTTATCTGCATGAAGAACAAAAGCAGACACACAGCCATTACGACCATGCAAGGCGAAATGTAGCTTATAAGGATACCTCTGTTAGTATAGAGCTCGGAGTCCTTGGTTATAAGCTTTTCCGCGTACATCGTTTCAATGTTAATCTTATGATGCCACGCTATGTAGGTAGCTATGAAAAATACCGGCAGAGTTACGAACCATTTTGCCCATTTGGGAGCTCCGTATATGCGGAAATATGCGCCTATGACGTAAAGGCATATCAGCCAAAGCGCTGAATATCCGCTACCAAGCACATAGTTGTCCTTGTTCATGATTATGCGGAAAACAGTCGGTGCCATAAGCATAAAGCAAATAATTATATGCTGATACTTTTTCAAGGACAAAAGTCCTTTGTTGAGTATGGGCAACAATGGGAACATAAAGAAATATGCGCAGAAATACCAGAATGCGCGTCTTGTCAATGGGAAAAATGCGCGAAGCCAGTAATCCTTGGTCACCGTTGCCGTGGGCACTAAAAAGTGCATGACCACGGTTAAGGCAACGTTGAGTGTGACGACCTCCAACCAAAGATAAATTATTCTTCTGAATTTAAATCCTGATTTTACATTGGCAAATCCTGAGATCAAAGCGTAGCAGTTGACCGAGCAGTATGCCAAGGTTTCCAAGAACCAAGCTACCTTATAATTGTCAGTCAGCGTTCCTGCGGCAGAATAAACACCGCCGTGTCCCAAAACGTGGAGCAAAACGACCATTATCATTGAGACTACTCGGAACAATTCGACACCCATATTCCTCTCTTCCTTGACAGGAATAGGCGGTGCTTGTATCTTGGCGTTATTTTTCGCGATTGTCTTAGCCATAGAAAATCTCCTTTCGGTGAGATTGAGATTAATAGAAGGTTGCTACTTCTTGGGTGGGTTTATCTGTATAAGCGGAGGTCTCTGCGTAAATAACGGGACCCGGACGACCGTACAGCTTATTCTTTTCGATTTTGATCCTTCCCTGCACGTTTATCCAATCACGTGTCTTATATGCGACGTTAGACTTGAATTTGCATACAAGACCGTTGTACGCAATGTCGTCGGCACAGCAGGTCATAACGTGTCTGCCTATAACTAGTGCATCCTTGCCGAGTTTTAAATCTCTCGCCACAATACCCTTAAATTTAACGACCTTGCCGTCGTATTTTTCGGTCTCTTCGCTGATATCTCTATACCATATCGCGTAGTCCTCGTCGGATATCTCGATAACTGGAGCGTCGATGTCAAAAGGTAGCGGATCCTCTATATCGTCATATTCAACGTGACCGTCGGGATAATCATAGGTTATAGTTGCTCGGCGCGAAATACCGCGGACGATCTTATGGACCTCTTCTTTATCCATATTGTCGGGAGTACGATTAAGCACTATCATTTCGCAGGACATCAGTTTGTCGACCATCAGGCTTCTCATATTCTGATTATAAGTGAAGAAGGTCTTTGCATCCGCAAACATCATATTCTGGAAGATGAACCAATCGTCGGGCAGATTGTTATAAAGCGTAGCAAGCTGCCACATTCCGTTATATTCGATAATTACACGGTCTATTATATGCCCGCCGCAGCACTCCTCGAGTTTATCTGCCGTAATGTCTTCCTCACTGTCGATCGTGGCAAAATATATATTCTTGCCGCTGAATTGGGAAATATCAAGCTCATCAATTCCTTCTTCGCATTGAATTATCAGGGTTTTTTCACCTGTATTGAATCGGTCGTCGCACATCGACTCCTGAATTATGTGTGTCTTTCCACCTTCAAGAAATCCGGTGAAAAGATATACGGGAATGTTAGGTGATTTCATGTTTTTTCTCCGTTTTTATTTTAATTCAACACCGAGAGCCTCGGATATAGCGTCTTTGTCAAGCTTTGAACCGATTACGCAGAGTCTGCCGATAACCCCTGCTCCACCGTGTCGTACATCGGGTTCTCCGGGGATATAGTCGAAATGTATCCACTTGCCGTCGTCGCCTGCGACGATTCCCTTTGCGCGAAGGATCATTCCGTAGAGATCACTGTTTGTAAAGGATTCGAGCGCGGCTTTAAGTTCGGCTTCGTTGAACTTTTTAGTGGTTTCTGCGCCGTAGCTTATGAATACCTCGTCGGCGTGATGATGTTCGTGATGATGTCCGCAGGAGCAGTTTCCGTGTTCATCGTATTCGTGATGATGCTCATGCTTGTGATGGCAACATTCGCCGTCGTGGTGATGATGCTCATGCTCGTGATGGCAACATTCGCCGTCGTGGTGATGATGCTCGTGCTCGTGATGGCAGCACTCGCCGTCGTGCTCGTGCTCGTGGTGACAACATTCGCCTTCATGGTGATGATGCTTGTGGTGATGATGAGCCTCTTTTTTAAGATTTTCAAGCTCGGCTGCGAGGGTCGTTCTCTGCTCCATAGCCTCGGCGATCTGTGATCCCGAAAGCTGATCCCAAGGGGTAGATACGATGACGGCATTGGGATTGTGTTCTCTTATAAGAGCAACGCATTCACTTATCTTTGCATCAGAAATGTTATCAGTGTGGCTGAGAATAATGCAAGCAGCATTTTCTATCTGGTTATTGAAGAATTCGCCAAAGTTCTTCATGTGCATCTTGCACTTGTTGGCGTCTACAACGGTCGTAGCTCCGTTAAGCTCTGTTCCGTGAGTATCAGCATTTTTAACAGCAGAAACGACGTCGGAGAGCTTTCCTACACCCGAGGGCTCGATAAGTATTCTGTCGGGATGATACTCATCGATAACCTTTTTGAGAGCTTCTGCGAAATCACCAACCAAGGAGCAGCAGATACATCCCGAATTCATTTCGTTAATCTGTATACCTGCCTCGGAAAGAAATCCTCCGTCAATGCCGATCTCACCGAATTCGTTTTCTATGAGGACGAGCTGTTCTCCCTGATATGCTTCTGTTATAAGTTTTTTTATGAGAGTGGTTTTTCCCGCACCCAAAAATCCTGAAAAAATGTCAATCTTGGTCATAATTTTTACCTTCCCTTGTTCTTGTAATAAAATCATTTCCATCCGGTCGATCCGAAACCGCCCTCGCCGCGCAGAGTTTCGCTGAGTTCTTCCTTAAGCTCGAACTCTGCCGCATAGTAAGGTACGAAGACCATTTGGGCAACTCTCTCGCCGTTTTCTATCGTTTGAGGAGCGCTGCCGTGATTGTGAAGCGCTACCATAACCTCTCCGCGATAGTCGCTATCTATAACGCCCACCTTGTTGGCGGGTGCCAGACCGCGCTTGGCTGCCATACCGCTACGCGCAAAGTTTAACCCCACAAGTCCTTCCGGAATTGCCAAGGCAAGACCCGTGTGGATCATCTTTGTTTCTCCGGGATTTATCGTTATTGGTTCGTCAAGCAATGCGTAAATATCCGCTCCTGCAGAAAATTCTGTACCGTACGTGGGGATTATAGCTCTTGGATCAAGTTTTTTAATTTCAATCTTTGTTTTCATGGTTATTTGTCTCCATTAATATCTTTAAATAACATTATATCAGTAAATAATTAAGAAATGGTTAACAGAATCGCCTTTTATGTAATTATTAGCATAAAATATACTCGCATAAATCTCAAAAATGCAAAATATAATGGCTATGGGACAAGATTTCAAAACTGGGGGTTGACAAAAGTGAATTTATGGTGTAAAATGACTTATAATAAACACTGCGACATTAAGTCAAAAATGAACGAATTTCACAGAAAGGAGTCGCGGCGATGAGAAGATCTCATGGACTTGAATATAAACTTTCCGATAACGGCGCGGCTGTTTTGTGTGGTATCGGTTCTTGTGAAAGTGACTTTATTTACGTTCCCGAAAGCGTTGATGGTTTTACTGTAATCGGTGTAGAGAAAAAGGCATTTTGCCGCTGTGAGCAGATAAAAGGTGTTGTTCTTCCCTCGTCTGTAAAGTATATTGCCGCACAGGCATTCGCGTGGTGCCGCAATCTTGAGTCTATCGTTCTTGACGGAGCTGTTGAAATTAAAGATAGAGCATTTATAGGATGCGATAAGCTTAGCAAGGTCAAGTTTGGATCTGCTCTTGAGGCTATTGGAGAAAAGGCTTTTGCTCACTGCCCCGCTGTTACCGAGGCTCAATTCCCCGATTCTCTTGAGCTTTTGGGATCGGGTGCTTTTGAGGGATGCAGGAATTTGCGCAGCGTGTCTCTTTCAGACAACGTAAGGGTTATTGAAAACGGAACGTTTTACGGTTGTACTTCCTTGCAGAAGGTATCTTTGCCTGAGAATCTTGAATATATCGACGAATACGCCTTTGCTTATTGCATATCAATAGCTGATATGAATATTCCTTCAAAGACCGTGATAAACTGTGAAGCCTTTTTCGAATCCGAAAATATTTGCCTTGGTGATAAGGTTTCTTAATAAAATCAAAAAATCACCGTGGTTCTGCAAAATTAGCGGTAAAATTGAATTTAGCCATTACACTTTCGTGATGGCTTTTTTCATACACAGAAAACAAGAAAAGCCCCGCTGAAGCGGGGCAAAAATTATTTGTACTTATTCAAAACAGCAACGTATTTGGGATTGTTCAAAAGCTCAGCATGTCTTCCTCCCTGAGGATGCAGGAGACCCTCCACGATCCACACAAGAAAGTCATCCGCCGTCACCGACACCCTATCAGGAAAATATGCTTGATGAACAGCATGGTCAGTCTTTATAGCCTCAGCGATTTTTTGTGCCGCATAAAGATTCATATCCAGCACCGCAACAATGTCTTCATCAGCACCGCCTCGGAAGGTCATATCATTTCGGATCCTTCCCAAAAAGGCTTCGGCAAGCCCTGCGAAGAATATATCTCCCGTCTCATCCAATGCATTCAGCATAAGCCGTCCGTATTGAAGTGCCTTTTCTCCCTTTTCTTTCATAGAAAGTGTTGTATCGAAGAATATTTCTCGTCCAAGCTTATCTCCGGCAAAAGCCACAAGCTCGTACATGTTCTTACTGACCCAAAAATAATACTCCGCAGTATCCTTAGCAAATAATTGCTCACTTTTCTGCCCTGCGGTGAGATACCAATTAATAAATTTCGTTCTATATATCTCTAGGGCCTCGTCAGTCCTTCCCTCTGAGTGCAGAATTTTTGCCCTCATATTCCATGCATTGAGACGAAGCACCTCTTCGGTACATTCGTCAAGGATCTTGTCGCATATAGCAAGAAATTCGTCCTTATGTGCAATCAACACCTTGGGATCATTGTCCGCCGCGTCGCCTCCAATGTTCCACATATAATAATGCATAATCCAATAATCATTTGGGTAATCGTGGTATGCTTTTGTGATGATTTCTCGCGCGTAAGGCCGATTTTTGTTCTGATTTTTCCTATACAGCGTGATAACCTCATCAATTTCGGCTTGAACCTTTTTTTGATTGTATCCCATCAGTTCATCCAGCGTCACGTCAAAATAGTATGCCAAGGGCTGTAGAAGCGTAATGTCGGGATAGGTCTCTCCCCTCTCCCACTTGCTGACCGCTGCACAGGTTACATTCATCGCAACAGACAACTGCTCCTGTGTAATATCCTTTGCTGTGCGCAAGCGTTTAATATTTGCACCAATAGTCATTTCCATATCAGTACCTCCCAAAATAGTAAGCCGACGTCTGCTTCTGCTTTTATTATAGCATAAAAATATGTTTTGTAAAGGTAATGTTAGGAAAGTTCATGTTAACTCAAAGTTGAAAAGTTGTAGGTTGAAGATAATTTTCTAAGCAAAATATTTGCCCCGCCGAAGCGGGGCGAGAAATTCAGTTATCCTATGAGATATTGCGAAACAGTGTAATTCCTTTTGTTGAGCACATGCATTGCAGTTAATACCATGTATGCTGCAATACCACAATGACCACAGATTAAATATCCTCTGTCCTCCGAACGATTATCTGCAATAAATTCAATGATGCGATTTTCAGTAAATAAAAGCAACAGCTCATTCAAACGGGATATTTCAATATTAGCTTTATCAATGAGTGTTTGCTTTGATGTTGGAGTATCGCAGGACAGAGCCAAAATCAGCTTTTGTCCGTCCTCGCTGCAAAGAGTCTGCATTACTTCTACCGTGCTTTGATCGAAGGGCGAGAGTTGATTGATAAGTGATGATTTAATAACACAAGCCACACCTTGATCGTCCCAAATCTTCGTACCAAACGAACCAATAATTCGGGTGTTTCCGCTATTTTTACTTTTCCTGCAGGATTAAATTCCTCTGCAAAGTATATGCCTTTCCACATTTTCCAAAGGTCTTCACCAAGCTCCTGATGAGGGTTATGGTTTGGGGTACATTCTTTATTTGCCCAAACAAACTCTGTTGCAAGTTGCTCGATTTTACTTGATACGGCATCAAGATCACCGCTTGATTTGGTTTCGAGAAGAACATCTGCGGAAATCTTGTAAACATCACTGATGGTCTTTAGATTAAAGCAATCGGGCAGACAATCACCCGCCTCCCATTTTGATATTGCCTGTGGAGAGACGCCTACTTTTTCTGCAACTTCTTCCTGCGTCATACCAAGCTTTTTTCTGTGATTACGAAGCTTTTCGCCAAAGATTTTTTGATCTAACATATTCTATCCTCCAATATTTTTTACGGATAGCTATCTTGTGAGTATATTATAGCAAAAAACAAACCAACTTGCAATAGTAAAAATGTTGAGTTTCATTATGCTAATTCTACATCAGGTTGAATTTTATGCTTTTCGGATGTTTACGTCTTGGAGCAAGCATAGCGCGTGGCAGTTCGCCGCGCGAAATCGGGCAGATGCCTGATCCCACTATAAGAAGAAAAGCTTATAAAAAGGCTCGCCAGATTGTCAAGCCGTTGCTATAGAAAACACCACCAAAGAAAATTCCTTGGTGGTGTTAGTTATTTCTCTGCTAAAGATATATCGCAGATTGGTCGGGTTTTTTCTTGTTTCATCAAAGTTCGAGGATATATTTGCCTACAGAAAGCTCCATAACTATACAGCCGTTTTCAATTACACAATCCTTGACATTGAGCCGCTCGCCGTTGACGGTAAGCATTTCGCTGTCGGTTACAAGAGGTAGGTAAAGCGTTGTGCTTATGGGTGTTTCGGCTTCATATCTGAATACTCCGTTCTCAAGATGCCACTCGGATGAAATAAAGCCTTTGACCGAGTTATAGGTCGCCTTTACATACGTGATCCTTTCTTGACCTGTGGGTATCTCACCCTCGGTTCTTGTGTCAGGTTTGGGTTGAAGTATGAGATGATCAAATCCTGCCTCGCCGACCTCAATTCCCGCAACGTAGCGGTACATCCATTCCTGAATAGCGCCAAACGAATAATGGTTAAAAGAATTCATACCGACATTTCCAAATCCTGTTTCGAGGGTGTATGAATTCCACCTTTCCCAAACAGTGGTCGCACCTTGATGAACGCTGTAAAGCCACGAGGGGTCTTCGGTCTGAAGCAACAGCGAGTATGCTATGTTGTTTTTTGCAAACTTTGCAAGAGTTTTGCAGAGTATTGCCGTGCCGACGAATCCCGTGGAGAGCTTGTAGCCATTTTCGATTATCTTTCGCTCCAAAGAGTCTGCAGCCGCGGGAATTTCACCGCTGTCAAACATATCTGTATGAAGAGCTAACAGATAGCCCGTCTGCTTTCTGTATTCGGGGAGAAGATCTCCGTCATCACCGATATAACAGCGGCGGAAATCCTTTCTTACTTCAGAATAGACGTTTTTATATTCGGCTTCCTTTTCGCGATTGCCGATGGCGTTGTGAAGAACGCACATTATCTGTGCATCGATTGCGTAGTACGCCTTGCTTATATAACTGTTGTCGACGGGATCGTATGCCAACCAGTCACCGTAGGTGGGTATGGGTCCCTGCATTCCGCGTGACGCGAGCCAATCCATATATGTATCAAACGAGTCTATATTTTCCCTTATGATATCAAGATCTCCGTACATGCGCCACATAACGTAAGCGACGATCAAGGGCGCGTCTGCCCAAGCAGCTCCACCTCCTCCAACGGCTCTTGTCATAGGTATAACGTCGTGGTAAAGACCGCTAGGATGCTGTGAATCGCGCGCGTCGGTGAGCCATTTTCTGAAAAATTCGAGCACGTTTGCGTTGTATGCCGCAGTGTTACAGAAGAATTGAGTATCTCCCGTCCAACCAAGGCGCTCGTTTCGTTGTGGGCAGTCGGTGGGTACGCTCAAATAATTGGAGCGCTGACCCCATATAATATTGGAAATAAGCTGATTGACATCTTTGTGAGACGTTATCATGCTTCCCGTCTCTTCTATTTCAGAGCCTACCACTAATGCGGTGATATCTGTTACTGTCAGATCCTCCGTGGCGGGTATTTCTATATAGCGGAATCCGAAGAATGAGAACATTGGGCAATAATGCTCGCCGTCTTCACATCCGTTGGCGATATAGTATGCCTTTGATTTTGCATCACGATAATTTATCGTGTATGCAGAACCCTTTGCGTTATCATTGCCACGAGATATAAGTCCGCTATCGTTGAGCATCTCTGCAACTCGGATCTGGATATATGCTCCCTTCTCGGTTTTTATAGAGAGATTGGGAAAGCCTACGAGCTCCTGACCGAAATCGACCAGAGCCGTTTCGCCCTTGTTGAGTGTGAAGCAACGGTTATTTTCGACTGTTGAGATCACGTTGATCTCTCCGTAATCGCTTCCGTTGTCCTTCGTTCCGTCATATATAGTAATGAGTTGGGGCTTTCTTGAAAGATGATGCCGTATTCTTACCTCGGGACCGATAAATGGGACGATTTCAATCTCCTTAAGCTTCTTGCTGATTTTGGGAAAATGAGGAACGTCGAAGGTTGATATTACGGTATCATCCGACCATTCGGTCGCATCCGTCCAATCGGAAGCATCAAAATCTACGTGAGAAAGCTCTTCATACGACGTGAGCATAGCGTTATATATCTCTCCGTCGTAGAACTCTGCGGCGCGAATTCTTCCGCCCCAGAGGACTTTCCACGAGCTATCGGTGCATATCTTCTCGCCTCCGACGTTTATTTCGGAGCAGAGCGCCAAGGTGGGAGAAAAAGAATTGTTTACTGCGTATGATTCGCAGCAGATCCTGCCTGCCCACCATCCTGCCGCGAGGACGACGAGAATAACGTTATTGCCGTCGCAGATATAGTCGGAGAGATCGTAAGTGGTTGCCATAACTCGATTGCAATATACCGTCCAACCGGGGTTAAATTCATCGTATACGGTGTTTCCGTTGGCATTTTTTACACCGACTCTCTTGCCGTTACACCATACGTTATAGATGCCCAGAGCAGTTATGGTTATTTTAACGTCATCTGATTTTCGGCAGGAAAATTCTTTTCTGAACATAGGAAGACCACCGTTATTTTCAATGGGCGCGAACTGGATTTCGTAATCATCGTGACGGGGAGTGTACTCAATACCCTCCCAAGGATTTTGGGGGTCGTCAATAATGAGATCGTTTGGTTTTTTACATTCGATCCATTTTGAATGAGGCATAACGTTCATAAATTTGCTCCTCCGATTTTATTTCAATTTTTAGAAAAAGCTTAATTGGTCGGTTTCGTCAAGTCCTTCGAGAACCTTGTTATTTCGAAGCACGTCGATAACGGATTTTGTGAGTTTCGCTCTTATTTGAAGATCTTCGACCGAGAAGAAGGGTTCCTCGTCTCTTGCAGCGACAATATTCGCAGCCGCGTTTTCACCAAGTCCCGACAGTGCCGAGAAAGGCATACGGATCGCACCGTTTTCGGGTACGAACGCCGAGGATTCCGATTTGATGATATTGATGGGAAGGAATCTGATTCCTCTTGCCATAGCTTCGTTGACAAGCTGCAGTGTGGGAATGCTCTGTTGTTCCTTGGGAGAAGCCTCCTTGCCGCGCTTTTCAATGTCCTTTATGGTTGCAATGATCTTACTCTTGCCGCCCATAACTATCTCGGCATCAAATCCGCCGGGGGCTACGGTAAGCATAGCGCAATAGAAGGCTATAGGCTCGTGTACCTTATACCAACCGAGACGGATAGCGGACATAACGTATGCCGCCGCGTGTGCTTTTGGGAACATGTATTTGATCTTTTTACAAGATCCGATATACCAATCGGGAACGTTTGCGGCTTTCATTTCTTCTTCCCACTCGGGAGTAAGTCCCTTACCCTTACGAACCGACTCCATTATTTTGAACGCGTGCGATTTTTCAACTCCGAATGCGATAAGGTCGTTCATTATGTTATCTCGACATCCGATAACGTTTGAAATATTACATATTCCATCGTGGATAAGATCTTGAGCATTTCCTGTCCATACGTCAGTTCCGTGTGAAAGTCCCGATATCTGTAAAAGATCGGAGAATGATTTTGGTTTTGCTTCCTCAACCATCTTGATAACGAATCTCGTGCCGAATTCGGGAAGACCGTACGTTCCAATGTTGCAACCTAGGATATCGTCGGGAGAAATTCCGAGAGTCTTGGTTGAAAGGAAAAGCTCGTAGACCGATTTATCGTTCATGGGCACTTCCATAACGCTTTTGTTTGAATACTTTTCGAGATACTTGTACTTAGTTGGCATATCGTGTCCGAGCTCGTCAAGCTTGAGCAGCGTATCGTGTAGATATTCGAACGTAAAGTGAGTGGTGACTATGTTGGAATTGGGGTCGTCTGCGGGGTGCTGTACTGGACAGAAATCGTATATTTCGTATTCCTTGGGAACAACGACGATACCGCCGGGGTGCTGACCGGTTGAACGCTTTACACCGACACAGTTGGAAACTATCCTGTTGACCTCGGCGCGTGGCAGACTGATCCCCTTTTCTTCAAGGTATTTCATAACGTAGCCGTATGCCGTTTTGTCTGCAAGTGTACCGATAGTGCCTGCTCTGAACACGTTTTCCGCACCAAAAAGTTCCTCGGTGTATTTATGTACCTTTCCCTGTACTTCACCCGAGAAGTTGAGGTCGATATCGGGAGATTTGTCTCCATAGAATCCAAGGAAGGTCTCGAAAGGAATATGATGTCCGTCGGCGTTAAGCTTCTCGCCGCACTTAGGACATTTTGCATCGGGAAGGTCGAAGCCCGAGCCTACCTTGAGCGGATTTGAGAAGTCACTGTACTGACACTTGGGGCACCAATAGTGAGGAGGCAGAGGGTTGACCTCTGAAATACCCGCCAT